>NZ_ARPN01000012.1:0-302 GCF_054966645.1 Pseudoalteromonas sp. SANK 73390 | reverse complement strand
TGAGCAATGTGATCCGTCAAGAGTTTGGCAAAGAAATCAGCCTGCGAGCGCTATTTAGTGCCCCGACAGTATTTGGTTTAGCAAATGTACTTGAACATGAAGCGCAACTCAGTGCACAGCAATTTGATTTGGTAGCACTTGAACATCACGGCAAGCCCCCATTGTCTCATGCCCAAAAGCGTTTGTGGATGGCTGAGCAACTAGAAGAAGGCAGCGCACAGTACAATATGCCTAGTACTTTTGCACTTGAAGGGAAGCTAGATAAAGCAGCATTTGAAAAAGCAATACATACGATAGTGGCA
>NZ_ARPN01000011.1:0-13859 GCF_054966645.1 Pseudoalteromonas sp. SANK 73390 | reverse complement strand
ACTCTTTCTACCAATAAGAGTGTAATATCAAAGCTTGTAGCTTAACTACTATGTATAGCCTCCTTTTAAGGAGATATGCACAATCTCCTGTGCGAGGATAGCGGAATTGGCCGGATGTCGAATTAGACGCTGGATTTAGGTTCCACTTAATAAGGCACACCTCCTGTGCGAGGATAGCGGAATTGGCCGGATGTCGAATTAGACGCTGGATTTAGGTTCCACTTAATACGCACAACCTCCTGTGCGAGGATAGCGGAATTGGCCGGATGTCGAATTAGGCACTGGATTTAGGTTCCTCTAAATATACACAACCTCCTGTGCGGGGGTGGCGGAATTGGTAGACGCGCTGGATTTAGGTTCCAGTATCTTCGGGTGTGAGAGTTCAAGTCTCTCCCTCCGCACCATCTCTTAAAGATGTAAAAAATTAAGGCTTAGATATTGTTGGAGTATAGCCAAGCGGTAAGGCAGCGGGTTTTGATCCCGCCATTCTCAGGTTCAAATCCTGATACTCCAGCCACTCTTTCTATAGTTAAGAATCCAATAACTTAAATATTTTCCATGCTTGTGGAATTAGTAAATTTGCTAAATTAGGTCTCAGTTCTTATTAGTTTAAGAGCTTAACTCTTTCTCTACGCATCATATAAAAAACTTTTCAACTTTCTCTTCTCTACCCTACTTTTAAATCATCCAAATATCTTCTTTAATTAACTTGTTTCATACATTCGCTATATTAAAATAAAACTACTTTTAGCGAACTAAATAACTCATAAACAGCGTTTAATACCATATATGGTATAAGTTTACTCATTTAGGATAAAGCCTCACACAAAACAGATCTAAGTCCGCTTGATGTGCTCTCATAGAAATATAAATCACCACCCCATAGCATGCTGAAGTACTTTTCGCTTTAAAGGCCCGGCTTGATCTGCCAACTTTAACACACTGTTACGCAAAAACTTTAACGGCGCTAAATCATTGGAAAAACCAAAATAACAAGCATCCATCATACTCATCATGGCTAAATTATCACCGCGACGCTGATTCTCATATGCCTTAAGTGCCCTAGCGTTGCCTATATCATCTAAGCCATCTAAGCATTCAGCCAGTGCAGCAACATCTTTAAATCCAAGATTAACTCCCTGTCCGGCTAAAGGATTAATCGTATGCGCAGCATCCCCTATGAGTACTAAGCGACCTTGACTGTATTGATTGGCATGTTGTCGAGCTAAAGGAAAAACTGCTTTTTGTTCAATCGTAAAGTCACCAGGTAATGCAAAGAAATGCGTTAAAATCTGCTCTTTCAATTGTTGGTTTGACAAACTAGCCAAACTAGCCAGCTCGGCAGCATCTTGATACCAGATCAAATTTGCGTAAGGTGCCTGCATGGGTAAAAATGCAATTGGGCCTGAAGGCTTAAATTGCTGCCACGTTTTATATTGTTGTGGCGCATCCAACTTAATTAATATTCCCATGCAAGCTTGATGATATTGCCAGCCAGTTACACCAACATTGGCTAAGTTACGTACGTTTGAGCGCCCACCGTCTGCCGCTATCAGTAAATCAGCCTGATAATGGTGAGCGTCATAATGCAGGGTAATAGAATCTAAATTTTGCTCTAATGCCTTCGGTGGCATGCTTACCTGCTCTACTTTTACGCCACAATCTGCAAACTGAGCCCACAAACTGGCCTGAATCAATTTATTTTCAATTAAGTGCCCTAGGTGAGTTTGTGAAATATCAGCAGCATCAAATAATAGTGTATTATTTGGATGCTCATAGGCTTCAAGTTGCTGATAAGGTGCTAAACGTGATTGTCGCAGTTTAGGCATTGCCCCTAACTCTTCTAACAGCACTTCTGAAAAGCGGTTAATCGCAGAGATACGAATATCAACTTGCTCACTATTGAGCTCATGTTGTGCATCAATAAGGTGCTTTTCTAACACGGTAACCTGTGCACCTTGACGTGCTAGCTTTATTGCGGCGGCGGCACCAACCATACCACCACCTACTATCACTACCTTGTTTTTCATAAACTTTGCCTTACATACCTGAAGATATTTTTCACAATAGAATTGTATCGCAAGTCACTTTGTTTTGCTCGTGTGTAATCACGTCAATACGCTAAGCTTTGATCCACCTTTTTAAAGTTAAAAACTATACTTGGCTAGTGACCTTAGGTCATATAAAATACGCGTCCTTTAAGCTTTGCAATTGCATAGCAAACTAATAATTGCGCGACGTTGTGCATAAGATCCGAATTGAAAACGAGGCAATATTTCAATGAGTAAAAAGTTGCATATAAAAACCTGGGGTTGTCAGATGAATGAATATGACTCTCAGAAGATGGCTGACTTACTAGATGCTACCAATGGCTATCAACTAACAGATGAAGCCGGCAAAGCTGACGTTATCTTACTCAATACCTGTTCGATTCGTGAAAAGGCACAAGAAAAAGTATTTCACCAATTAGGTCGCTGGAAGTTATTGAAAGATGACAATCCGGATCTCGTCATTGGTGTAGGCGGCTGTGTGGCATCTCAAGAAGGTGATACCATTCGTCAACGCGCGCCATTTGTTGATATTGTATTTGGTCCACAAACCTTGCACCGCTTACCTGAGATGATCAAACAAGTTCAGAGCAAGCAAGGTTCTGTCATTGATATTTCATTTCCTGAAATTGAAAAATTTGACCGTTTGCCTGAGCCTAAAGCGGAAGGTCCAAGCGCATTTGTTTCTATTATGGAAGGCTGTTCAAAATACTGTACTTTTTGCGTAGTACCTTACACTCGCGGCGAAGAAGTAAGTCGTCCGCTTGATGACGTATTATTAGAAGTTGCCCAACTTGCAGAGCAAGGAGTGCGTGAAGTTAACCTACTTGGCCAAAACGTAAATGCTTATCGTGGTGAAACTCATGACGGCGAAACTTGCTACTTCTCGGATTTGCTCCGTTATGTTGCTGCCATTGATGGTATTGACCGTATCCGTTATACCACATCACATCCAGTAGAGTTTACCCCTGACATAATTGAAGCTTATGCGGATGTACCTGAGTTAGTTGATCACTTGCATTTACCCGTACAAAGTGGCTCAGATCGCGTCTTAAATTTAATGAAACGTGGACACACCGCACTTGAGTACAAATCTACCATTCGTAAACTACGTAAAATTCGCCCTAACCTGAGCATGTCATCCGATTTTATTATTGGCTTCCCTGGCGAAACTACCGCTGATTTTGAAGCCACAATGAACCTAATTAATGACATTGGCTTTGATATGAGCTTCAGCTTTATTTATTCTGCTCGCCCTGGTACACCTGCAGCCGACTTGCCTGATGACGTATCTGAGCAAGAGAAAAAAGAACGCTTATATCTGCTACAAAACCGTATCAATCAAATGGCACAAGACATTAGCCGTAAAATGTTTGATACCGAACAACGTATTCTTGTAGAAGGTCCATCGAAGAAAAACCCTATGGAATTACGTGGTCGAACAGAGAACAACCGAGTTGTTAACTTTGAAGGTCCACATTCAGTGATCGGTCAGTTTGTAGATGTACGTATAACACAAGCATTACCAAACTCTTTACGTGGCACATTAATTCGTACAGAATCAGAAATGAACTTACGTAAGGATATTGCGCCAGCCGATATACTAAATCGTGCGGCAGTAGAGCCCGATGCTGATGAGCTAGGTGTTACCACCTTTACGCCATAAGCTAAATTGATTGCGCCAGCCTTTGCTGGCGTACTTATTACAGGAAGCCATTTTGAGTAGTCAGTTTAAAAATATAGAATTTTACCTAGAACCCGCCGACAATAATCGTCTTTCATCATTGTGTGGTCCTTTTGATGAAAACATAAAACAAATAGAGCGCCGCTTAGGGGTAGAAGTCGCACATCGCGATAATTGGTTTAAAGTGACGGGGCAACCTGTGCAAACCAAAGCCGCCATGGATATTTTAAAATCTCTGTATATCGACACTCAGCCAGTTCGTGGCCAAGTTAATGAAATTGAGCCTGACAATGTGCATTTGGCTATTTCACAAGCGAACGTGTTAGAACAAGATGCACCAGCAGTATGGGACCAAGAAGTCTACATTAAAACACGTCGTGGTGTAGTTAAGCCTCGTAACCCAAATCAAAGCCAATACGTTGCCAATATACTCACGCACGATATTTGCTTTGGAGTTGGTCCAGCCGGTACGGGTAAAACTTACCTTGCAGTCGCCGCAGCAGTTGATGCGCTAGAGCGCCAAGAGGTTCGTCGTATTTTACTGACTCGTCCAGCCGTTGAGGCAGGCGAAAAACTAGGCTTCTTGCCTGGTGATTTAACACAAAAAATAGACCCTTATCTACGCCCATTATATGACGCCTTATTTGAAATGCTTGGTTTTGAAAAAGTAGAGCGCTTAATTGAAAAAAACGTCATTGAAGTTGCGCCATTGGCTTATATGCGTGGTAGAACGCTCAATGATGCATTTATTATTTTAGATGAAAGCCAAAACACTACTACAGAGCAAATGAAAATGTTCTTAACGCGAATAGGTTTTAACTCCAAAGCGGTTATCACCGGTGATATCACTCAGATTGATTTACCTCGCGGTGCACGTTCAGGGCTGCGCCATGCGATTGAAGTACTCGGTGAGGTAGGAGAAATATCATTCAACTTCTTCAAATCACACGATGTAGTTCGCCATCCAGTGGTTGCCCGTATTGTTGAAGCCTATGAGAAAAAAGAAGAAGCTGAACGCAAAGAAAAAGCACTCAAAGAGCAAGCTTATAAGCAAGCAAAACAACTAAAAGAGCATGGCGAATGAGCATAGACTTAGATTTACAAGTTGTCTGTGAGTTTGACGATTTACCTTCTCAAGCACAGTTTGAGCTTTGGGCAAGTAAAGCGCTTACCCCCTACTTGCCCAACAGTGAATTGACGATTCGTATTACTGATGAACACGAAAGCCAAGAATTAAATCATCAATACCGTGGTAAGAATAAACCAACCAATGTATTGTCTTTCCCATTTGAAGCTCCCCCAGGTATTGAGCTGCCACTAGTGGGAGATTTAATTATTTGCCCACATATTGTGAAGCAAGAATCTATTGACCAAGATAAACCTTTTCATGAACACTTTGCTCACATGGTTATCCATGGCTGCTTGCATTTAATTGGGTTTGACCATATAAATGAAAAAGATGCCATGGAAATGGAAACTTTAGAGAAAGAATTTTTAGCACAGTTAGGGATAAGCGATCCTTACCGCGACGATTTGTAACTATTTGATGCTCAAATAGCAGCATAACCAATTTGTTATTTTATGGAGTAAAACACGACAATGAGCGACGATAACTCGCAGAGTAGCCAGGGTTCTTCTAGCAAAACCTGGTTGGGACGCATCACACAGATGCTGCAAGGGGAACCCCAAAACAAAGAAGAGTTGGCAGAAGTCATTGCTGATGCTCAGGAGCGAGATCTGATCGATCCTGAAACAAAGGATATGATAGAAGGTGTGTTAGGCGTCTCAGAGCTTAAAGTACGCGATATCATGATCCCGCGCTCACAGATGATCACGCTCGATGTGGACGAATCACTAGAGCAACAACTACCGACTATGGTTGAGTCTTCACACTCACGCTTTCCAGTGATTTGCGAAGATAAAGACCATGTAGAAGGTATTTTGTTAGCTAAAGATTTATTGCCCTTAATACTCAATAAAGATGAAAGTTTGCCTACAATTCGTGAATACCTCCGTCCTGCGATTGTGGTGCCAGAGAGTAAGCGTGTTGATGCATTGCTAAATGAATTTCGTCAAAAGCGATACCATATGGCTATTGTGGTGGATGAGTATGGCGGTGTATCAGGTTTGGTAACCATTGAAGATATCTTAGAGATCATCGTTGGTGAGATTGAAGACGAGCATGATGAAGAAGAAGAGCAACAAGATATTCGTCAGCTTTCAAAGCACACTTTTATGGTGCAAGCACTGACACCATTAGATGAATTTAATGAATTTTTCAAAACAGGCTACGATACGCAAGAAGCTGACACCATCGGTGGCATTATCCTGCACGCCTTTGGCCACATGCCTAGTCGTGGCGAAACTATCGATATTGAAGCACTGCAATTTAAAGTGACCAATTCTGACAATCGCCGTATTATTCAGCTACAAGTAACAATTCCAAAAACTGAAGATGGCGACGACGAAGCTGAGTAAACTAATATCCGCTTTTAAAGATAAGCAGTTATGGCTGGCATTTTTTGCCGGCCTTTCACTTACTTTTAGTTATGCGCCCTTTGCCCTTTGGCCTTTAGTATTTATTGCTATTGCCATAGCATGCTATGCCACCGATACACCTAACCTAAAACAGGCAGCCAAATATGGCTTTGTTTTCGGCTTTGGCTGGTTTGCGCTTGGCATTAGCTGGGTACATGTTTCTATTGCCCAATATGGTGGCCTACCGCTGCCTATTTCCTTGCTACTGATGGCGATGCTATGCGCCTATTTAGCCCTCTACCCTATGCTGGCCTTTATGCTTGCGAGCTACTTTACTGATAAACCGTGGCAGCGTATTTGCATGCTCATTGTTGGATTTGCGATATTTGAATGGCTACGAGGTACGCTATTAACGGGTTTTCCTTGGTTAAGCTTTGGTTATACCTTAACTGATAGCCCACTCAATGCTTTGGCACCATTTATTGGCGAATTTGGTTTATCGCTATTATGTGTGATGGTCGGTTGCTGTTTATATTATACGTGGCAATGTAGCAGTACTAAGCCGCTTATTGCAGCTTCTATAACTACCTTCACACTAATCGGCCTAGCAATGAGTGTAAGCAAGCCTCAACACTCTGAACAACATATCAAAACCTTACTAGTTCAAGGTAACATTCAACAAAGTTTACGCTGGGAGCCTGAGCACTTTTGGCCAACTATGTCCAAATATAGAGATATGACGAGACCCCATTGGCATGATGTAGATTTAGTGCTTTGGCCAGAAGCAGCTATTCCAGAAATTGAAGAATTTGCTAACCCATTCTTAAAAGAGTTAGATAAAGCTGCCGCTTTTAATAATACCGCACTCATCACGGGTATCCCCGATTACCAAATAAACAGTAAGACTGTGTATAACACGCTTATAGTACTTGGTAAAAAGCAGCCTGATGATACCCAAGGTCACTACCAATATTTACACACAAATCGCTATCAAAAGCATCAACTACTACCCATTGGTGAGTTTGTGCCGTTTGAAGATATTTTGAGACCTTTAGCACCACTGTTTGATTTAGCCATGTCTTCGTTTTCACGCGGAGAAAGGGTTCAAAACAATTTAATTGCCAATGGCTTACATATACTTCCAGCTATATGCTTTGAAATCGCTTTTAGTGAGTTAGTTCGAGATAACTTTACAGAGCAATCTAATATTTTGTTTACGGTCAGTAACGATGCTTGGTTTGGAGATTCTCACGGTCCTCATCAACACATGCAAATTGCGCGCATGCGCGCACTTGAATTACAGCGGCCGCTAATACGTGCTACCAACAATGGTATTACCGGCGTATATGACCCGATAACTAAACAACAGCATAGCATTGCTCAATTTAAAGCTGATGTCTTAAAAGCTGATATAAACTTGATAACAGGTAATACCTTCTTCAGCCAATTCGGTCATATACTTGTATGGGTAATTGTTTGCCTAGGTGGCTTTATTACATTAGGCAATAGATTTTTACCTAAGGTATTACGCCGGTTTGAAAGAAGCTTTTTATAGCACAAAACTTCATACATTATCGCTTTAAACACTTGACTCTTACCTAAGGTGAATGCATCCAGCTAGTGCAGTATCAACTCAGAACCCACTATGTTGGTGCAAAGCCATTTACTTTTTCATTCAATAAAAACGTAAATCATTGAATTTATTTAAAATTAAAAGTTGGTACAGTTCTTCCTACCTATCATTATCAATCACAACAATGAAGATACTTATTATGGCCAATTTTTATCATACTCTTTATTTACTCTGGCATTTAGATATCAGTATTTGGCAAATTCATGATACACAACACCCAGTAAAACGTGTGAGGAAATAAAAATGCATTCAATATCTCGTAAACACCCGCTCGTGTTAGAAGCAGTTCATAAAGTACTTAGCGAACAATTTTCTATTTCTGAAGCTGCGCAGCAATACGCACTTCCCAAGCGTACACTTTACAGTGCAGTACGACTGGCCCAAAAAAAACCTAAACAACAAACCGATATGCTAAAAGCCACCAAGCAAGCGTTAGAAAACCATTTACAGGATGTCGAACAAACGCTAAAGGGATTACAGCATTCATGACAAGCAATTCAATTATGCTCAACGAACTGAAACTGGTTACTCAATGTCAATCTCAGTTTGTTGAGTTACTGGGAGCATGTGTTAATGAAGGCGCATCTTTGGGCTTTTATGTACCTGCAAACGCAGAGTTATTAAAATCGTACTGGCAGCATGTCGAGCAAGAGGTACAAAAAAATAACCGTCAGCTATTTACATTATTTAATGAGCAAACACTGATCGCATCCGTACAACTCGTCCCGTGCCAAAAACAAAATGGTAAACATAGAGCCGAAATAGAAAAGCTTTTAGTACACCCAGAAGCGCAAAGACAGGGATTAGCAACAAAGTTAATGGAAGCCGTTAAACAGTACGCTCTTACACAGCACATAAAGCTACTATTTCTCGACACGCAAACCGGGGACAAATCAGAACTATTCTATCAAGCATTAGGTTATCAAAAATCAGCCGAGATGCCATTTTTTGTAACCGATGTAAATGGGCACTTCGCCAGCACAAGTTACTACTATAAAATATTATGATATTTCTAAATTTAAGAGAGACTTACTTCCCACCCGCCAAGTCAATAAAGCTGCCTGTTACATAGCTGGCTTGTTCGCTTAGCAACCATGCAATTGCATTCGCAACCTCCTCACTCGTGCCACCACGCCCAAGTGGGAGCAAAGAAGCAAGGCGGTCCACTCGTTCAGGCTCACCGCCATCTTTGTGAATATCGGTATATATACACCCGGGACGCACGGCATTAACACGAATACCTTGAGAAGCTAGCTCTAACGACAAGCCAGTAGTAAAACTATCAATCGCACCTTTTGACGCTGCGTAATCAACATACTCATTAGCACCACCTAATCGAGATGCAGCGGAAGACACGTTAACGATGGCGCACAGTTTTGGATCATGGTGTGTTTTAAAATGCTTTATCGCCTCTCTTGCGCAGATAAAGTAAGGTGTGACATTTTGCATTAATATTGCGTTGATACGCTCAGCATTCATTTGTTCAACGCGCATTTGCGTTTGTAGCACACCCACATTGTTTACCAAGTGGCTCACGGGGCCTAGCGTTTGTTGAATTTGTGCAAAAAGAGAGACAACGGCACTTTCATCGCTAATATCTGCTTGAAATAACGCGCCATCGCCTCCTTGGAGTTTAATTTTTGCTAATACGTACTCAGCGGCTTGGTGATTTTGCTTGTAATTAATAGCAACTTTATAACCTTCTGATGCTAACTTCACGGCGGTTGCCGCCCCAATACCACGGCTGGCTCCGCTAACTAATACCACTTTATTCAACATAAGCCTCTGTTAATTCTGATAATCAATTAAGTACGTATATCACAGAAAATACTAAAATTGGTACCTTAACGTTAATGAAGCGGTTGTCTCGTTTTCTTTACTTTCTCGCTGCTCTCCGTAACCTGCAACCAAACGAAGCTTCCAGCCAGCATCTTGGTAAGCCCCACTAAGAGAGTAACTATAACTGGCACCTAAGCCATAAATACTTTTTCGATCAAATATTTGAGAAAATGATGAACCTATCACACAACCTATAATTGTTGAATCGTCGTCACAATCTAACTCTTTATCACTACTTTTGATGCCCATAGCCCCAACAGCAACACCAAAAGCGTGTTTTTGATTATCGCTAACCACTCGCTCCCAGCCAGCGCTAATACCTGTATCTGTGCTTTGTCCAACCTGCAAATAAAAACCACCTTGGCTTGAGTAACTACCAACCTCTGCATTTAAAAAATAAGGCACCCCCGTACCTAATGAAAAGCGAACTTTGCTTTCATCATCAGCATGAGATTGAATACTAGCAAAACTAGCCATCGTACCAAGTAAAACATTGAGTATTAGATTTCGTGTTTTCATAAAATTCCTTGTCAAAAAGATATTAACCTATTAAAAGTACAAATTAGGTACAGGCATACTATAAGTAATTACCTGCTCTTATCAATTAAAAAGTGAAGTAAATTTTATGTTTTAGTTGTTAACTTGAAATTATTTGAATTAAACCTTGCATCGCTTAAAAACAAGCTTTAATATCCGCCCGCTTCTTGATGATAGCCAATCCGAGTACATCACACCCTTTGTGTGGCAAGGCGATAGAGCAACTATCCAAGAGTGACTTTGACTGCGTATTAACGTGTTTATTGACGCTCAACTTTTCGACTTAATTTGAAAATCAGTTTGGAAAGTTTGTTTCTATTTTTGGAGGCTATTATGGCTAACTCAGCGTTGGATTTTTCTGCTTTTTCATCCTCAGCTTTAAACGCTGAAGAAACGCAACTTATTGAAGCGTCAGTCGCTCAATTTGGTGCGCCTTTACTACTTTTAGATTGCGAAGTGGTTCGTCAGCAATATCGTGCTCTTGCACGTGCATTACCTAATGTGACATTGCATTTTGCACTCAAACCATTGCCTCATGCATCGGTAGTACGTACTTTACTGGCTGAAGGTGCCAGTTTTGATTTGGCCACCAGCGGAGAAGTGGAGCTGGTGGCAAGCCAAGGTGTGCCGGCAGATAAAACCATTCATACTCACCCAATCAAACGTGATTGTGATATTTCTGATGCACTTAATTATGGCTGCACGGTGTTTGTAGTTGATAACTTAAATGAATTGGATAAATTTATTACCTATAAAGACCAAGTTGAACTATTAGTACGTTTGAGCTTTAGAAATGCCGAGGCTTTTGCTGATTTATCAAAGAAATTTGGCTGCACGACTGAAATGGCCATAGAGATCATTACTCAGGCACAGCAATTAGGTATTCGTATAAAAGGGTTGTCTTTTCATGTTGGTTCGCAAACCAGCAGCCCACAAAAGTATGTAGATGCAATCTTAGCATGTAAACAAGTTATGGAAACCGTAGTACAACTTGGTTTACCCGCGCTGAGTACACTTGATATTGGTGGTGGTTTTCCTGTTAGTTATGCCAAACAGGTAACGCCGATTGAAATATTTTGCGCGCCTATCAATGAGGCTTTAGCGAGTTTACCACAAACAGTACAGGTGCTTGCTGAGCCTGGACGCTTTATTGTAGCACCAGCTGTGATGAGTGTGGCATCTGTAATGGGGCAAGCCATACGCGAAGGAAAAATGTGGTATTACCTTGATGATGGTATATACGGTTCGTTCAGTGGCTTAATGTTTGATGAAGCAGACTACCCTATCGTTACAGTCAATCAAGATACGCTATGCTACCCAAGTGTATTAGCTGGCCCAACATGCGATAGTATTGATGTGGTTGCTGAGAATATTATGCTACCAAAACTAACTAATGGTGACTTAGTCGTCGCCCGGATGATGGGCGCTTATACTAGCGCAACTGCAACCGATTTTAACTTTTTTAAGCGGGCCCAAACTATTTCATTAAATGAGCATGAGAACATCCAAACATTAGTTTGTTAAGAGCAATCGAGTTTCACAACCTCAGGTTCGAATAAGGACTTTAAAATAGAAGCATTTTATAACTGACACACTTGTAACCTAATGTTGATATTTTATTCAAAAGCGAGAGTGAGCAAAATAGCTTTATTCGGCAAACTCGCTGAGGTTACATATTAAAAGCACGCAACTTTGCGTGCTTTACCTTTTCTTTTCGCCCTACTGTAACGACCTGTAATTTACTTATCGTCAAACCAGCTATACTCTTTTCGTACTCATTATGTGTTTTTCGATAAGGAAAGTGAATGTCAGCTCAAGATCAAACCACCACTTTAAAACCAGCAGTTAATAACCCTAATAATATTGAAGCGAAAAAGTACTACGTATTCAATGAAACAGGCAATATCATGATGTCGAGCACGGTTGACGCCAATAACGAGCTGTCAGAATCTGTGCAAAAGGTTTTTTCTGAGGTGTCGGTATTTTTTGCCGGTATGTCCCGCGCAATTAGTACCACTATCAACCCAGCAACAAAAAAGCCCTATTCCTTATATAATTATGAAGCACTACAAAATGTGATCAGTGGCTCAGGGTTATTTGTTCACGTTACAGAAGAAGATGTGAACTATGAAACATCGAGTTTTGGTGCCGATTTCAGTAAAGAATTGATTGAGTCGTTGCTGGGCTTAGCAACGGGTGCGGGTGAAATGAGCTTTGCTTCGGCCATGGTTTCATCAATCGGTAAAGAGGGATTGAAATTATCCGGTTCTTCAAAAACCTCCAGTAGCAAAGTTGGTAATATTGTCTTTGTCTGCGAATACCTATTTGGTATGCCCAGCATCAGTGCAATCGTTGTTTACGCTGAATGTGACCAACATGCACAGCAACTTAAACTCGGACCTTGTTTTAGTGAGTCTTCAATCAGCTCTAAATGGAAACTCCACAAAGATACCTATATGTTTGTCACACCCACTTTTATTAAAAACTATGCGGGAGACTTAAGCTCTATAAACTCTGATCCCGAGTATCTTGAGCTGGTTAACTGGTTAAGTGGCTTACTGACCAAAACCCCCCTTATTGTTGATGTTATTAACACCACTGACAACTCAGTCGTTGACTCTAAAAGTGCATTGGCCAAAGACGTCACTTATAAGCTACAGGGGCAATTCTTACAAACGGATGGCGGTAGCCTTGGGTTCACAGGCACTAACAGCAAAGCGATTATCACGGCAACAAGCGACTGGACAGCTGACGCAATTGAGTTTACCGTATCCGGTACGCTCACACAGCCTGCTTCTATCCAAGTATTAGATAAAAGCGGTCATGTTATTACACAAACTGCGCAAACTTTTACAATTGCAAGTTAACTATCAGTTCGGCGTGTAGCAATACACGCCACTAAAGCATGGGGAAGCGGATTGAGTTGGTTTAACCCTTTTAAGCATTCAGATAACCAATCTGCACCTGCATCAAGTGAAAATAACACGGTTCCTAGGTTTAACTACTTCAATGCCACGGGCAATATTTTAATCTCATCCGTATGCCCACCAAATCAGCCTCTTCCTGAAGCTGTGCAGAGTACATTCAATCAAGGTGCAGCATTTGTGGCAAGTGCAATGAGAGCTGTTTCAACAACAATCAACCCAGTTACAAATCAACCTTATTCGATATTTAACCACTTTGCATTATCACGAGTACTTGCAGGCTCTGGTCACTTCACAAAACTATCTGAACAATCTTTAACATTGCCCAACACGGTATTTAGCAATGCAGACCATTGCCAACTTTTTTCAAGCCTCTTCAATATTAACTTTTCGTCAGCCTGCATCCCATTTGCGCAGGCATTAACCACACAATTTGCTCAACATGCAAATGAAATGGCTGCACGCTCACACCCGACAGAACTAAAAACGGCACATTTAGTACTTTGCTGTGAGTATCTATCCGGCTTAGCCTGTGTGAGTGTGGTGCTTATTTCGCTTAACAACGAACAGCATCGAGCGCATCTTGCCAAACGTCCATGCTTGAATAACCAGCACACATTACCTGATTGGCAAATAGAAAAAGAGCACTTTTTATATCAATTAGCTTAGGGCGGTTTTACGACCAAGAATACCTATTAGGGGCTGTTGTTCTTTAT
>NZ_ARPN01000010.1:0-8812 GCF_054966645.1 Pseudoalteromonas sp. SANK 73390 | reverse complement strand
GGACTAAACCTAGCTTTTAGCCCAAGTGTTCCCCGTACTCACGGGGCTAAACCAGCTCGTCTTTACTCCATGAGCGCCTAATAAGCGTGTTCCCCGTACACACGGGGCTAAACCGTTTTCTAGTTTTATCACTGTTTCTTTTTTGACGTGTTCACCGCCACACAGACGGCTCATGGTAATAGTGGCAAAACTGAAGTTTGCAATTCACTAAAGTGTCTTCCTGACGAAGGTCAGGATCTTATTAGTTTTAGATGGGGTTTGGTTAGGCCCTGAAACAAGTTCAGGGTGACGGGATTTAGTTAAGTTTGACAGGTTTGGTTTAGGGTTACATGCTCGCTTTATAGATAATGACGCATTAAAGTAGAGGGGGAATAGCAAATAAATATGCCGTAAACCCCCTTTACACTTTAACTCAGTTATGTTTTTAGTTGAAGCATGTGGGTTATGCCAATGTTATTTACAAAATAAGTGTCATGACTTATAAGTAAAAAGCTGCCTTGGTATTGTGATAATGCTTTAGCGAGTTGTAGTTTTGACTCTAGGTCTAAATGGTTATCGGGTTCATCAAGTAGCAACAGTGGTGTAGGCTGCTGTTGACTTGCACACAAAAGTGTTAGCTTCATTTTTTCTCCGCCACTGAGTGTAGTAATTGGCTGCTCAGTTTTGATTTTTGTTAAACCAATGCCTGCTAATAGCGTGTAGATATTACTCGTGCTTAGGTGGGGGCAATATTGATTGAGTGCTTGCACCGAATTTAATTGATGGCCTAGTTGACTAAAGTATTGGTCAACATAGCTCAGAGGTGTGTTTACAAATAACTCTCCCGATAGCGGTGCTAGTTGGTTTAATAGGGTTTTAAATAGGGTTGATTTACCACAACCATTACTGCCTTTAATATGCCATTTTTGCTGTGTAAATACTGTTAAATTTATAGGTGCTGAGGTGCCAAATGGTAGGTGTACGTTTAATAAAGTGACTAAGGTTTTTTTGTTTAATGCACTTTGGGTTGGGTCACTCAGGTAAAAGTTTACAATGGTGTTTTTTTGATGTTTTTGTAGTAGTAGCTGGGTCTTACTTTGTAGTTTATGTTGGCGTTGTTGCTGGTTTTTTTGCTTACTCGCTAAGTTGCTGCCTGCGCGGTTTTTTTGGCTGTTAAGTAACATTTTGGGTTGGCTGCCTTGATTGCGCAGTTTTTTACCTTGAGCTGCTCTTTGTTGTGCCTTTTCTTTATTTGTTTGTGTTTGTAATTTTAGTTGTGCCTGCTGGCGTTTTACTTCGTGTAGCTGTTGAGTTACAGCACGTTGTTCACTGTGTTTTTGAGCCAAATAGTGTTCAATATTGCCACCATATTTTCTTAGCCCAATTTCGCTGAGTTCCCATGTTTGTGTAACGTGGCGTAATAACTCATGGTTGTGACTAATGATCAAAGCATAGCCTGTAAATGTGTTAAGTTGTTCAATTAGCCATGCTTGTCCTTTTGCATCTAAATGGTTTGAAGGTTCATCTAAAATAAGCAACTGCGCTTGACTATTAAACAACTGCCATAACCGCAACCTTGCCAATTGCCCGCCACTTAGCGTGTTACAAGGTAAATGCGGGTTATTGGGTAAACCAAGAGTGTTTAGTTGCGTTGATAATTGTTCAGGCAATTGCCATCGTTCAGCGACTAAATCAAATAAGTGTTGCTCGCATTGGCCTTGTGCAATCAAATCTAGAGCTTGTAGGGTTTTTTCGTATCCTAAAAATTGCGCTACAGTGATATCACTATTAATAAAATGCACAGGCTCTTGGCTAAACATGTCAGCCTGAGCCATAAGCTCCACAGAGCCTTGGCTAGGTTGCAATTGTTTGGCAAGCAGTTGGGCTAATATGGACTTACCAACCCCATTTTTGCCAACAATGCCTGTACGTTGGTGCGAAATGGTACAGTTTAGGTTGTTAAATACTGTGTTGCCGTTACAAAATTGATAACTTAAATTATGGGCGTGCAAAATGTGCATTATGCCTCCTAATAAACAGGGGGCGGCAAGCGGGCTGAGTGGTTAGTCAGCTAAAAAGCAAACAAAAATAATATAAAGAGGTATAAACGCAAAGCCACGCTCACTAACCCTGTAGTCCAAAAAAAATGATAAATGGATAACAGGCATTAGTTGTTCATGATGGCGTTTACTCCAATAATAATGAGGGTGATCAGTGTAGTGTGTTGTAACAAAAAATAAAGAGGTAAACAATACCACTATTTACCTCTATCTGCTTTGGTATTATTAAGCTTAATACTTAGTCAATTTTTACGCCGTTTTTAATGTTATCAACGCGTAAGTTACCTGAGCTGTCGCTTTCAATAATAAGGTTAAGCGCACCATTAACATCAATATCACCTGCTTCGTCGTTGATAGTTACACTGCCAGTTACGTTATTAACCGACAAGTTGCCACTGCCATCATTTATGCTAACGTCGCCTTTGCTATTATTAATTTTCAAGTAGCCGGCATCATCTTTAATTGTAATGTTGTTACCCCCATCTACTAATATGTTTCCAGACTCATCCTCTATCGTAATATCACCAAGTATTTTGGCTAAGGTAATATCTCCAGCGTCGTCACGAATATTGAGCATTTGGCCACCAGTAATATTAATATCACCAGAGTCATCTTCAATGTTTATGTTTTTTTCAATGCCAGAGAGGTTAATGTCACCTGCGTCATCAGTTAGGGTAAGCTGTTTGCCACCAGTAATGTTAATATCACCAGAGCCATCTTCAATCATTAGCATACCGGTCGCATTTGTGAGCGAAATAATGCCCGAACTATCGTCGATGGAGATGTTTTTACCGCCATTAATATTGATATCACCTGAGCCATCGTCAATTTGAATATCTTCTTTTAAACCATTAATACTTATGCTGCCAGAGGAGTCGTCTAACTTTAAAGCAAGAGTTTCTGGCAGTGTGATTGTCATATCAATACGAGGGCTTGAGTTAACAAAGCCTACCATCACTTTTGAGTCTATTTCCGCAACCAATATGGCTTCGTTGCCTTGTTGCTCAAGGGTAAAAGTAAATTCATTTGGCTTTATGGTGTAAATATCAGCATTGGCTGTAATTTCGGTCGCTGTTGCGCTGCCAATAATTTTTAAATCGCCTGCATTTGTGCGAGCAGATAAGGTTTTTAAATTGTGTGCAGATAGCTGTAATTGGCGCTGTACATGTTCTTTTGCATCGGCTGAAGCCGTATTTATGTGCACAACGCAACCGCTTAAAATAATGGCGGATACGATAGGAGTAATGAGTTTTAACATGAGATATCCCAATTTATTGTTATAGAGTTGCTCGAGAATAGCAAACAGAGTGCCAGTTTGTTACCTATTGTTTTATTTAAATTTTTTCTTTTTTAATGCTAAGTGTTTTGCGACTTTAATCAAAATCGTAATTTATTAGTTAACTTAACCATTAATTGGACGTATGCGCTAACAAAAAGGTTGGAACTGAGGAAGTAATTTTAGTTGCAATAAATCAGATGGGTATATGAGGCGGTATTTCCACCTCATATTTTCACTTTAAAATTTAGTAAACCGTGAAGTAGCTTACATTTACATCACCTTCATGGTAAAGGTAATTGGTTTGATGATAATGAATATCGATGACTACACTGGCATAGTCTGTACGCAGCGACATATTGTTAGGGTCGGTAGGTATTGAGTAATAACACTGTGCTTGAGCAAACAAATACACCTGTTCACTGGGCTGTGCAAAATAATAAACTGGGTTCTGCTCACAACCTTGCAGCTCATATCCTGTATTACTTAGTTGTGCTTTAACCACTTGGTATGTGCGACCATATTCTAATACTTCTTGCGTAGAAAAATAGCCTGATGAAAGATCAGGTGCAGCTAAAGATACGAAGCTAGCAGATGAAATTAGACCTGCAATCGCGGTTAACAGTAATTTTTTCACAAAGAAATCCTTCTAGTTTAAAAGTAATAAATGCCCAAATGGCGGGTGTATCCTAACGCTAAAACTTAACTTTGCACGTTAAATTTCGATGACAGTTTAACGACGGTTTTATTTTTTAAAATTGATTTAAATCAATGATTAAATAGATTTTTATACTGTCAACATTAGGTTCCGACTGTAAAGTTTATGAGGGTTTTAAAGGAAGGAGTATATTAGTTTTTTCGGTGGAATTTATTATAATTTGATACTACTGTATTAGGTTTTTTTATTTGTTTATTTTTGTTTTGTTGTATTATTTTTGCGCACTCTGTTGTGTTTTTTAATCTAATTAAAAAGTGCTAATTTTTGTTTCCTTCGGGAACTAAAACTTGCTTAATCTAGAGTGATGTAATCGCGATTTGAGGTTTGTAACTTCGTTTACTAACATCAGTTGTGGATAAGAGAGTTTATCCAGTAATGTTATTTTTTATTCTAGATGTTGATTTTACTTGGAATAGTAGGCAGTGACTGCAGTAATTGTTTTGATATTGAACACAAAATCATCATTGGATTGTAAGCCGTGCCAGTTAACAAAGTATTACTATTTCAAAGCCTGCACCTAAGCCCAAGTTAATTAATAAAATAAAGTAAGGGCATAGTTTGCATCTAGTGCTTCTATTAGTCTTCGACTAAACTCAATGCACCGACACTATTATAAAAGCCAATATGCGTTTAAAAAGCCGTTTGATCAGTGTATTTTTATTTTGCTCATTACTGCCACTATTATTTGTCTTTGCTTTAACAATCAATCATACCAGCAGTCAAGCTAAGCAACTTAGCGTTAAAGCAATACAAGCGCAGGTACAAAATGGCGCAATGGTTTTTGACCGTTATTTCAGCCAGCGAAAAGCAGAGCTGGCTGTAATGGCTAGTGATTTGCGCGTACAAAGTATGCAATTTAGCCAAATGCAGGACTATTTAGCAGCCCATAAAGCGCGCAGTAATGGTGTATATGAAAAGTTCATTATTGGTGAGTTAGATGGCAGCTTTTATAATACTGAAGGCGGCAATCCAGCACAGGAACTACGCCGCACATTTGATGATAATGACCCAAATTCACCTAGAAAAAACATAATGCAGCGTGACTACTGGCAAACTACAGTAGCCAACAATACTGAACAAAAGCCGCTGATCTATGTTTCTGAACCAATGATCTCCTATACCACGGGTGTAAAACAAATGGTGATCAGCAGCAGTATTATTAATCAACAAAATAAGTTGGTGGGGTTACTTGCAGGTAGTATCCCATGGCGAGAGATTGACCGGCTTAGCCATGTTGTTAAGCAGCAACTAGAAGATTCTTTTACTGACCAAGCGCGTGTGATGATTATTTCTGCAAGTGGGGCTTATATTTATCACTGGGATAAGAGCAAAGTTATTCATTTAGAATCTAAAAATGGAGAATTTGTGATCAATGACTTGGGTGAGCGAGAAGCAAAAAAACAGTATATTTCTCAACATGAGAACCCGGCATTAAAAGCGATAGGTATTAGGATGCTCGCAGGCCACAACGGGTATGAAATACTACCAAAGGGGGCTGAGGGTCAAATGGAGCATGTGTTTTTTGCACCAATAAATGCCGCAGGCTATAGCATTGCGATGGTGCTGCCAGATGATGTGATGTTTGCACAAGTTCAGGCTTTATATGGGCAGCTTTGGCTAATATTTGTAGTTGTTTTGTTGGTGGTACTTTTAATTGCGCTGTGGTTATCAACAAAGCTCTATACGCCTATTAAAGAACTGACTCGTGCGGCGCAACAGCTATCATCTGGTCAATATGATTACCCACTAGGCTTTTATAATAATGATGAAATAGGAGACTTAACTCGGGCATTTAATCATATGCGCAAAGAGCTGCAACAGCGAGAGCACACGTTAGAGAAGCGAGTGCTTGCTCGTACCCAAAAACTAAAAAGCGCGCAGGAATTAGCACAGCAAGCACTACGTGTTAAAAGCCAATTTTTGGCTAATATGAGTCATGAAATTCGCACTCCTATGAATGGCATTCTAGGCACTTTAGAACTATTAAAAGACAGTGATGAGTTAAATAAGGAGCAAACTCATTTGTTAAGAGTATGCACTCAGTCAGGTCATCATTTGTTGGGCGTTATTAATAGTATTTTGGATTTATCTAAACTAGAAGAAGGTCAAGCTTGCGCACAATACAGCGACTTTTCATTTATTGAATTGGTTAACGATATTAAAAATATGCTCACTCCACTGGCTGATGAAAAACACCTTGATTTGCAAATGAGCGTTGCTGCTAACGTACCGTCTATGCTGGTAAGTGATTCTACCCGCTTGCGGCAAGTGTTAATTAATGTGTTGGGCAATGCCATTAAATTTACACAACACGGTAGTGTTTTTTTAGCTTTTGAATATCAAGTTAATAATAAACAAGAAAATGAACTACAGATAACAATATCCGATACCGGTATTGGAATTGCTGAAGATGATTTAAAACAGATATTTGAGCCATTTAGACAAGCACAAGGCAGCGCTGCCAGTCAGTTTGAAGGAACGGGGCTTGGGCTTAGTTTATGTAAAGAACTGCTTACTTTGCTTGGAGGAGCAATTGATATTGAGTCTGAGGTTGGCAAAGGAACTCGGGTGTTTATTACGGTGCCCGTAAAAGAGAGTAATAAAGAAAAAGCACAAAATGAAAAGCATGATACTCGATTGCCTAATGAGTTAAGTGGGCATGTGTTACTCGCTGAGGACAATGATATAAATATCATGGTGGTAACAGCCATGCTGGTAAAGTTGGGGCTTGAAGTGAGCACTGCTAAAGATGGTATGTTAGCACTTGAGTTGTTGGAACAAGGAGAGTTTGATGTGGTGCTAATGGATGTATATATGCCAAATTTAAATGGCCTAGAGACAGCAAAGCGTATCAGGCAGAAGAATCAATATCGACATTTGCCAATTATAGCCTGCTCAGCGAATATTTTTGAAGAAGATAAAAGTGCGTGTTTTAATGCCGGTATGGATGACTTTATTAGTAAACCTATCAATAAAGAAAAGCTCAAAGAGGTTTTGGCACGTTGGTTGCCGTGTTAAATTTTTGTTGTCAGCACTATACTTTTACTGGGTTATATATTTAAATGATTGAATGAATTACGATAACTGGTGTAAGCCAGAGGTTTCAAGGAATTGAGATGAATTATAAGCTGTTAACGCGGTTAGCTGTGCTATTTATCATTGTTATTTTATGTATTAAAAGACCTATATTATTTGAGACGCTTTTATCATCAAGCCCAAAAACTGAATTTACCGATGGTATACACGGTATTGATGTGTCGCACGACCAAGGTCAGGTAAATTGGCATAAAGTGGCACAAAGTGGTATTCAGTTTGTGTATTTAAAGGCTACTGATGGTATTACTTACACCGACCCTAAGTACTCTGATAATTTGCAAGGTATACAAGCAACGAACCTTGCGGTTGGGGCTTATCATTTTTTTGAAGCTGAAGATGACCCGCAAAAACAACTCGCCCACTTTCTAGCTCACATTAAAGGTAAGGGCCTTACCTTAACGCCTATGGTTGATGTTGAATTACTGCGCTCACAAAGTGCGGCTCAAATCAAAACGCGGCTTAATAGCTTTCTAACTGCTCTAGAGCAGCAAATTGGGTGTAAACCACTTATTTATAGTTATGGTAGTTTTTGGCAAGCCAATATTGGCACTGGGTTTAATGACTACCCATTTTGGTTCGCACAATATAACAATACGATGCAGCCACCTGAAAAACTCAAAAATATTAAAATTTGGCAATACTCAGAGCGTGGAACTGTACCAGGTATTGATACACCCGTTGACTTAGATAAAGTGCTCGATACGGAGCAAGGGTTGGAGGCATTAAAATGCAATTACTAACTTCATTTGGTCAAAGCATACTCAAACATAAATGTCGTTTACTTGCTCTGTTGTGTGGCGTGTTAAGTGTGTGGTTACTGGTTGCTATTATTCAGGGGCAGTTTGCTGATAGTAACTTGATACAAGACAATAAAAAATTGTATCAGTCAAACCAGCATTATTTAGCACAAGTTGAACAACAAATACTCAAAGACTTAGCTGATGTGAATGTACTCAATGCTGCACTTAATGTGGCTAAAAGCAGTCAATTTGGTATCTCTTTTATTGTTGATTTTAATGTGGAAATTGGCAGTTTACTCACTGATTTATCAAACTTACTTGAAAAAAGCAGCCATTATTTATTTTGGTCAATGGCGTTAGTGGGTGCTATACAAGCTTTTACTTTTTTAGCTGAGCAGCTCTCTCCTTGGGTATTTCAAGCGATGTTGCTGTATGTGAGTGGCTGGGCTTTTTTGTGCGTGTGTCAGCCTAAGTTGCGTCATCGGCCTAGCTTACAATGGCTAGCAAAAGCAGTGGTAACGATATTTGTAATTTGCCATTTGATAATACCGTACAGTATTCATGTTAGCGCGCAGACATCTCATTTAGTGGCTGCTGAATTGGGTCATAAAGCTGACCTGAGTTACTTCAGCGATGTTGCCCAAGAAATGCATACTGGGTTATCAAGTACGGATCTTAAAGCGCATGCTAAGCACGGTGTAAAGGTACTACACAAAGCCTTAGCGATTAAGCTATCTGATAAGGTGTTAAAGGGCAATAGCGTGGTGACGCACAATTTAGCGCATAAGTTTATTGCGTTTGTATTGCTGCCACTCTTGTTTGCTTGGTTACTGTATTTGTTGATCAGACGTTGTTTACAGAGCTTATTACGGCCCACACGTCAAACGCCACTCGATACGCCATTAGTGTCATGATTTATATTGATTTTTAATAATAGTTGTCC
>NZ_ARPN01000009.1:0-124518 GCF_054966645.1 Pseudoalteromonas sp. SANK 73390 | reverse complement strand
TACTCATATGCCCTCTAAAATAGAATAAACAAGCCTAATATCAACCCCAACCCTAAAAGTGGTACCACAATAGTCAACATCGCGAGCGGCCAATACGCCGCCTGATGAGTTTCTTTACAAATCGCGCGTACTGTCGTCACTACATAGCCATTATGCGGCAAAGTGTCTATTGCACCGGAGCTTATTGCAACCACTCGATGCAGTTCACTATTATTGACACCTAAATCAATATAATGTGGTGCGACAAGTGGCAAAGCAATCGCTTGCCCACCCGAAGCTGACCCAGTTAATCCTGCTATTACACTGACTGCGATGGCTGCACCTAGCAATTCATTACCCGGGATCTGCGTCATTAAAGCCACCGCTTCTTGAAATGCAGGCGTCACTTTAGCCACTGCACCAAATCCAACCACTGCAGCCGTATTACCAATCGCGATTAAAGCACCTGTAGTGCCCAAGTTAATCGCCTGCTGCAAATTAACAAAGTGCTTAAAGTTACACACCAAAATACTCAATACCCCACCCAATAACGCCACAATTAATGCGCTTTGCTGTAGCGTTTCGTGCAAAGTAAATGACAACACCAGTACCACAAGTAAAGGAATTAAGCCTGTAATTGGGTGTGGCAGATGTCGCTTAAATTCTTCCGGGTCGTCAGCACGAACTTCAAATACCTCACCATTTTGCTGTGCTTTTTCAATCATCTTCATCAATAAAAAATAACCGAGTAAAGCCATAAATACCGCCACCACCAAACTTTCTTGCCAAGCCGCATAAGGGGATGTACCTAAATATTTAATCGGTATCCAGTTTTGGATTTCGGGAGAGCCGGCTGAAGTCATAGTAAAAGTGACCGAACCAAAAGCCAACGTGGCAGGAATAAAGCGCCTTGGCAAGTTAGCATCTTTAAATAAGCTCAATGCCATGGGGTAAACGGAGAATGCCACAATAAATACACTCACCCCGCCATAGGTGAGTAATGCACAAGCCAAAACGACCGCTAGTACCGCATATTTTATACCCAGCTTGCCAACAATATAATGCGCAATCGCATCAGCGGAGCCTGTGTCTTCCATAAATTTACCAAATAAGGAACCAAGCAAAAACATAAAAAACCAAGCCTGAATAAAGCCACTAAAGCCGCTCATGTAACTGCTAATAAAGTCCACCTCAGAACCAGAGGGAAACACAGTGATACTACTACTGAGTGCAACCAACAAGGCGCATAATGGCGCACAAAGAAATAGGTTCATTCCCCGTAGCGTCAACACAATTAACAGCGCAAGAGCACCAACAAGTCCCAACATGCTTAGCATAAAATCCCTTCTTATTATTCTTTAGCACAACAGGCTGTTAGCATTGAACAAAAACACAGCAAATTCAAGATTAAAAGCATTGAGTGGAATAATAATATTAACATGACCGTTTTGGTTTCTTACTCCAGTAACTATTCATTCCAAGCTAAGCCAGCCACAGCCCAAATGAAAATAAATCTCATTTAATTATTGACACCTCTGTGAATCTAACTGATAATCAATCTCAACAAGGCGAGGCTGACGGCTCTCTTTGTTAGGTAATTCATATTGTTTCTCGACCCTGAAACACACGTGTGGCGCACGTAAACAGCCAAAGGTTAAATCTGTTTGTAACAACGCCCCTTGATACAAACATATTAACTTACTCACTATTTTACTTGCTACATTGCTCATATCGGTGACGGTAGATATGACACTAAAAAGCCCCTTGCGGGCTTTTTTTATGCTTAAATTTCAACCAACAATTTAAATGAAAATAAATCTCATTTCACTATTGACAGTCCAGTGAATCTAACTGATAATCAATCTCAACAAGGTGAGATTGACGGCTCTCTTTGTTAAGTAATTCATATTGTTTCTCGACCCTGAAACACTCGTGTGGCGCACGCAAACAGCCAAAGGTTAAATCTGTTTGTAACAACGCCCCTTGATACAAACACATTAACTTACTCACTATTTTACTTGCTACATTGCTCATATCGGTGACGGTAGATATGATACTAAAAAGCCCCTTGTGGGCTTTTTTACTTCCAAACAACTATTTTTATAGCTGTAATTGACTGTAATCGACTATAAAAACGACACACTGTATTATGCTTGCCACTTCAAGCGTGAATAACAATAATACCCATGGACCATGCTCGACGCCGCTGTAACATTACTTTGACCTTGTTGTTATTAGCTGGGTTTACTTTTACGAGCTGGTTTAGCTTTCATATGGCACATAATTCACTGAGTGAAGGAATTATTGATGAAACGCTTCCCCTCACCAGCCATGTCATCAGTACTGATTTACAAAAGCAGTTACAAGGCCCCATTTATGTTGCCCAAAGTATGGCGCAAAATCATTTTATACACTTATGGCTTAAAAATGGCAGTGCTAATAGCGAGCAGTTATTTGCTTTTTTAAACAAGACTAGAACATTGTTTAAAAGTAAAACCAGCTTTTTAGTCGATCATCACACTCAGACGTATTATCACTTTGATGGTCGTACACACCAGCTCGACTTTAGCGCACCCGAATCTAATTGGTACAAGGCTGCTATTGAAGAATCACAACGTGATTACGTATTGAATGTTGATGTTTCACCACAAGATAACTTTAGCCCGATAGTCTATGTTAATCATAAAATTATGGTTAACAACGCACTATTAGGTGTCACTGGGGTTGGTATTCAACTCAGTGACTTGCAGCAACTCATTACACATTACCAGCAGCAATATAAACGAAAAATTTACTTTTCAGATCATCAAGGTAGGTTAATTTTTTATAACCAATCAAAACTACCCAACCACACTTTAGCGTCTGAGTTTGCCTCGCACCATAGCGAGATAATAAGTCGGCCACACTATAACTTTTCAATCAATAAGCAAGGAGTACAGCGACTCATAAACAGCCGCTATATACCTGATTTAGGCTGGCACTTAATGGTCGAACAAACGTTCACCCCTGAAACCACTTTAACCGATGCTTTGTTTACAAATCTATTACTCGGTGGTGTTATTACTCTGTGTATTCTCGCTATTGCACAACTGACATTTAATCAATACCAAACTCGTTTAGAGGCCATTGCTCTGACTGACAAGCTATGTAATGTTTTCAATCGTCAAGCTTTTGAACCACAATTGCAGCGCCATATCCAACGTGCACAAAACAGCAAAGTCCCTTTGAGTTTATTGTTGCTAGATATTGATCACTTTAAACAAGTAAACGACCAGTATGGCCACTTAGTTGGCGACCAAGTATTAAAGCACTTTGCTAAGTTATGTAAATCTGTTGCTCGTAATAACGATATTTTATGCCGTTGGGGCGGAGAGGAGTTTATGATTCTAATGCCAAACTCTTACATAAAACATGCAGAACAACTCAGTGAGCGTTTGCGCAGTGCTTTAGCTACGTATGATTGCGAAGTATCTATCACCATCAGTATCGGGGTTGCTCAATACCAACCCCAAGAATCAGAAGATGACTTTATTAAACGTGCAGATGATGCGCTTTACCGAGCAAAAAGGCTAGGGCGCGATAGAAGTGAACTGGCTGCATAGCGCAGCCATACTTATCGCCTGTTTTTGCGCGCACGAGCTCGACGCTGTTTTTTCTCATCTTCTTTTGCCGCTTTTTTCGCCTCAGCAGCTTCACGCAACTGCGCAACCATCACTTCTTCTTCTTCACGCATCTGTGGCGTTTCCATGGTAATACGACCAATAATCGCATCACGCAACTCGTTAATTAAGATTTCAGACATTTTATGGGTATCAATTTGATTCCCACCACGAATACAGCCGCGTTTTTTGCCTGCCATCTCCATAAATTCCCAGTCGTGTTCTGGTAGCTCCACTATTTTGTAACGTGCTTTGAGCAGCTCAGGATATGCTTGTATAAGATATTCTGCGGTGTAGCTTGCCACTTCTTCATACTCAATCGCGGTGTCTCTAATAGCGCCCGTTGCGGCTAAACGATAACCTGAATTTTCGTTTTCTACCTTAGGCCACAGCATACCTGGCGTGTCGTATAACATAATGCCATCGTCAAGCTTAATACGTTGTTGCGCTTTGGTCACCGCGGGCTCATTTCCGGTTTTGGCTACAATGCGCCCAGCTAAAATATTAATCAGCGTTGACTTACCCACATTAGGAATACCCATGATCATCGCTTTAAGTTGCTTGTCTGCACCCACCTTATGCGGTGCTAGCTTTTTACATAATTCATTAATTTTATGTACTTCTGCAGCTTTATCATGACCAAATGCTATGGCTTTTACGCCACTATCTTGTTCAAAGTACTGCATCCATTGCTGCGTCAAGTCTGGGTCAGCCAAATCTGCTTTATTTAGTATTTTGATGACCGGCTTATCGCCACGCAAAGCCGACACCATCGGATTTTCACTACTGTAAGGAATACGTGCATCCAGCACTTCAATGATCACATCCATCTGCGGCATGATCTCTTTAATCTCATTACGAGCCTTATTCATATGCCCAGGAAACCACTGTATTGCCATTCTAACCACCTGTAATAAATGTACTTTTTAATATAACTCATGCTTTTATAAAACATGGGGTACTAAAAGCTTTTTATACAGCAGCAGTACCTTAGTCTGAGTGCGCGATATTCTACTACAAAACACGCTTAGTTTGATCGCCATTTATGCCCATAACGTGTTTACAGTGCGCTGCTATTCAAAGTTACCTATGCCTTTTAACAAACGTCCCAATACATCAGCA
Source organism: Pseudoalteromonas sp. SANK 73390 (assembly GCF_054966645.1). Classification (NCBI taxonomy): domain Bacteria; kingdom Pseudomonadati; phylum Pseudomonadota; class Gammaproteobacteria; order Alteromonadales; family Pseudoalteromonadaceae; genus Pseudoalteromonas; species Pseudoalteromonas sp. SANK 73390. Next base: position 119,758 of record NZ_ARPN01000009.1, on the reverse strand, counting down.
CCTGTGATCACTCGCTGTTCTGACGTCGTCCAAACTAAAACAAGGTCATGATTAAGTACATCCGTAGATGATTCTTCAAGCTTAGAAGCATGCTTTAACATACTCAGAGCTTCACCCAATGTGCATGCTTCATCTTTAATAATTACAGGCCGATGGCAAAATGAGTAAGGATCAATATTCGTTGAAGTTTCGTTAATAAATGATCTCAAATAACCATCAACATCCAGTACTAATTGCGGCCCCCCTTTTTGATTTGTTAATACCGCCCACTTATGGCCAGAAACATTCACGCTATTTATAAATGCTTTACCTTCTGTACTTTGACTATCAGGTATAATCGGTAAGTCCAATTTACAAGGCAATGCAACTACACTTTTTGGGTCTAGCACTTCACCCTCTTCCATCACTGAAATTTTATCTATCTCTAAAAAATTTAATGCACCCACCCCTTCAACTTGAACAAGATCTGCTTCGTTCGCTTCTGCATGAGCAGTTATAATTGCTTTTAACTCTTCTTCTCTGAAGTACGTGATCCCCTCTTTACCAAGCCAACCATCGAGTAATATAGCCGTTGGTCGCGCAACCAAATAAAGAACCTTTTGATAAAAGCGAATCACCGGAGTGAGCATTGAGGCCATTTTGAGTGCATTTCTAGAAAAGTAGGCTTGCGGAAAAATTTCACCTAAAAATGTAATCACCACAGCTGAAAAGACAAATGAATACGCACCTGCAAGAATAGAATCAGAGAGCAACGTCAACAGTACGTTAATGGACACATTACCCCAAAGAATCGTCGCAAGTAAAAAGTTGGCATCTTCTCTTAAGGTCAGTATTTTCTTAGCCGTTTCGTTACCTTGTTTAAATTCTACCTCAAGTTGCAATCGACTCATGCTAAAAAACGCTAGATTTAAACCTGAGAACACAGCGCTGTGTAAAACACAAACCACTATCCCTAACCATATGAAAATATCGACACTGGCAGCTAATAAAGCACTCATTGTGCTATACCAGCGCAATCATTATTGTGATTAATTACCATACTATAACGCTCCAAAGTAAACACTCATGATATATTTCTCATTGTATGAACTACACTTTTAAATAAAGATGAAGTACAGCACACTAAACTAAAAAGACAAACAACTAATAATATGTGACACTGCATAAATATACCGCACCTTATCGAAACCACAGGATACTGGCATGCTTAAATGGGAAGCCATATTAAAAAATAACTACGAACAATTAGCAGGGTATTTAGTATCCTATGTACCGCAAGTTATAGGTGCGCTGCTGTTATTGCTAATCGGCTGGTTAATTGCCTCTTTGCTATCGCGATTAACCCTAACGGTTGTAGTTTTTCTTGGAAAACTCATTAATCGATTGGCTATCGGACTTTCACTTAAATCACAACTGAGTATACAACCACAACTTGCAGCCCTTATAAGTCGAGTCATATTTTGGGTCGTCATGGTTTTCTTTGCCGCTGCTGCTTTATCTAGCTTAGGCGTAGATTTTATTGCAACTTGGCTGCGTGAGTTACTCAGCTATTTTCCAAATTTACTGGCTGGCGTCTTTATCGTGTTTGCTGGTTTTGTTATTGGTAATATTAGCCGCTCAATGGCTGAAGCGACCGCACAAAGTACCGGATTAAAGCATGGTGCACGCATTGGCCTTATCACAAAATGGGTCATAATTAGTATCGCCATTGTCGTAGGTATTGAGCAACTCGGCGTCAATATTCAATTTATCAAAACACTTATTATTGTTGAAGTAGCAGTATTTAGCTTTGGTATTTCACTGGCATTTGGTTTAGGAAATCGTGATTTTGTCAAAAACTTAGTCGGTTCTCGTCAAGCGATTAAACATTTAAATATTGGTGAATACATAAAAATAGGGGGCTATGAAGGTAAAATCTTACGCTTTAATCAAACTATACTGGAGCTTGAAACAGCCAATGGTCGTATATTATTACCCGGAAAAATTTATAATGACTCGCCTTGCGAGGTAATAATAGGCCATGATGTATCAGAAACTTTAGATAAGCGGACTTGTTCATGACTCAAGCGATGGTCGCCCTCACTCTGCATTTTCTTGAATCAGAAACAACAGCTGCGGCTCGAAAGTTAGAATTAGTCAATATCGAGCATGCCGCGGAAGTGCTTGCTCTCGCTCCCCCGCAAACAGCCGTTAAAGTGCTCAAATCCATGATTGCAAGTGTTGCAGCGAAGCTATTAATACACCTCCCTGAGGCGCAAATAAAGTTATTGGTCAATACCATGGAGCTTGCTGATTTAGCAAGCATTCTGCGCCATACAGAAAAACCACTGCAAGACTCCTTTATCAACCAATTACCGCCAAGAAAGCAACCTTTATGTAGAATGCTCGTGGCTTATCCAGAATACACCATAGGCTCAATGATAGAGACTAATGTATTAGTTGCCGACAGCCATATGAAAGTAGAAGAGTTGCTTATTCGATTAAAGTCTCGACAATACACATATTTACAGTGGGTTTATGTTGTTAATAAAAACAAAATACTGCAAGGTACTGTTTTTATTGGTGATATATTACAGTCTGAACAGCAAATACGTGTCAATACATTAATCAAACATAAGCCTACTTCTATTCGCGCTAGTATGGATTTAAATAGCACAATGCAGTTAGAGCTTTGGAAACATCATGATTGTGTTGCTGTTGAAAACAAGCAAAAAGAATTTATGGGCGTGCTCCATTACTCAAAGCTAAGGCGTTTTAAAACCGTCAGTAATGAGGGTAATTCTAAAATTACATCTATTTCTGAAGATTTATTTGGCGTTTATGGTGACACCATCGCCAGCATGGTTGAGTTAACGCAACCAATTAATGCAGCTTCAAGTAAGATAAAAAAAGCTTAGGGAAATCTTATGACGCCAAATTCTGTGAATTTGATTGATACAATACAGTTGCTAAATAAAGAATACATTGCAAATTTTCCATATAAAAGTGTACGCTTCATTGAAAACCTATCGGCAAAAGAAAGCGCGAGTTTACTTTCAGATCAGCCTAGCTCCGTGGTTGTTAATCTGTGGCGATATATCCCCGCAGGTCTTTGTGAGAAAATATTTATTGCACTGCCCGATGCAATGGCAATTGACGTGTTGTTTGGTATTGATAGTCACATTGCAGTCGCACTTTTAAGCAGGTTACCCGAGCAAGAGTTTGCGCGTATTATTGCTGCGTTTGAGCAAACACACCCAGAAGTAGCCGCAGAATATAACGAACTATTGGCTTATCCAGATGATACCGCAGCACGCATGATGACAACCAATATCATTTGTTTTTATGCTGATACTGAAGTTAAAACTGCATTACAAAAACTACGACAGCGAAGCGCTAAAGCTGAAGAGATTATCTACATCATTGACGAACAACAAAGTATCATTGGCGAAGTTCGCTTATCTGAGTTAGTAATAAGTTCACTCGACTCAACACTAGGCTCGCTACTTAAACCAGTGCAATCAACCTTTGATGCATTAGATAGTAAGGACATGGTGATTGAGCGATTTGAGGGACACCGTAGCAGTGCTATTCCTGTTGTCGATGCGCATAAACAATTGATCGGGGCTATTCGTTTTTTTGATATTTATCAATCAACTAAGGAAGATTTAGCCACCGATATGCAAACCATGGTAGGTGTAAGTAAAGAAGAACGGGCACTATCGAGTAGTTTTTTTGCGGTCAAAAAGCGCTTACCTTGGCTACAAATCAATTTATTGACCGCATTTGCGGCTGCCGCTGTTGTGGGTGCCTTTGAGGGGCTTATTTCAGAAATTACTGCACTGGCCATTTTATTGCCTGTTGCTGCCGGTCAATCGGGCAATGCTGGCGCACAAGCTTTAGCCGTCACCATGCGTGGACTCACTCTTAGAGAGATCACAACTCGCCACTTAACAAAAATCATGCTCAAGGAACTGATAGCCGGATGCCTCAATGGCATAGCCATCGCAATTACCTGTTCGATTGCGGTCTATTTGTGGAGTGGCTCTGTCGGGCTTTCTTTAGTGATAGCGCTGGCAATGGTATCTTCGCTTGCGATTGCCTGCACCGCAGGTGCCATTGTTCCTATCGCATTAAAAAAATTCGGGATGGACCCAGCACAATCCTCTTCCATTGTATTGACAACCATCACTGATATTGCAGGGTTTATGTCATTTTTGGGCATTGCGATGCTATTGTCAGACATGCTGCCTAGAGGCTGATTAATATCGTTTGCTTTGCAAAATAGTATCTTATAAAAAATGATGTGCTCAACAAACTCACGTATACTGCGCGCATCATTTTACCTGAGTACTCATTCATATGGCGTTAAAGTCAACTATTATAAAAACACAACTATCACTGAGTGATATGGATAGGCATATCTATCAAACACTTTCGCTTACAGCTGCACAGCACCCATCGGAAAATGAACAACGCTTGATGGTCAGGTTATTAGCTTATGCTCTGCAATATCAGGCTCAACTGGAATTCACGAAGGGACTATGTGCAGACGATGAACCCGAAATTTGGGTCAAAAATTACAGCGATGAAATCGAGTTATGGGTCGAGTTAGGCTTGCCTGATGAAAAACGCTTAAAAAAAGCCTGCAATCGTGCAAAACAAGTTGTGCTTTATACGTATGGCGAAAATAATCAAGCAATATGGTGGCAAAAAAACCAGAACAAATTAGTTGGCTACGATAATTTGTCTGTAATAAGTTTGCCTTACTCAGCCACAAAAAAACTCGCTATCATGGCTGCACGCTCAATGTCACTGACAGTCACAGTACAAGATGGTGAAATATGGCTAAGTGATGAACAGCACAGTGTGCAGTGTGTACCTGAAATACTAAAATAGGGGTTTTTATGGCAATAAAGCGTGTCGTGGTATTACACGGTTTGTATATGTCTGGGTTTGTTATGCAACCACTTTGCGCCAAACTTACAAAAGAAGGGTTTGAGATTCTCAATCTAAGCTACAATACGCTTTCACCAGACAAACAAGCTATTTTTTCTGCCATAGATAAGTTTATTGAACGCCGTCCTACTGCTTTGGTTTGTCATTCAATGGGTGGCTTAGTCGCCAGAGCTTATTTAGAACATAATTCACAGCAAAGCCATAATGTAGAAAAAGTGATCACGCTTGGCACTCCTCACAAAGGCAGCGCGATCGCCCAACATATGCATGATAAAGGCTTCGATCTACTATTAAAAAATAGCATTGAATTTTTACTTAGCGACAATCAAGATTGGCCTTTTAATGCCAAGCTCTATAGTATCGCTGGCGACCTGCCTATTGGCCTGATGCCACTGATAAAAAAAGGCAGTCGCTCAGATGGTACTGTGCTACTAGAAGAAACAAAGCTCAAAGGTATGGCTGAGCATAAAGTGTTTCACCTAAGCCATACCACAATGATTTACTCACGTCAGGTAATGCAGTATATCCAGCTGTTGCTTAGCCAAGAGGATAGTTAGTCTCTGCGATAGTGACATTAATTACAGCCAGCTAAGTTATAATACACGGACTAACCCAGTGCGTCTTGTTTAAATAAGATTCTGAAACAAGTTCAGAATGACGAAAAGCAATTAATACCCACCAGAGCCCTTGCCTCTAGAAGTTTAAATAAGGTCAATTTTTGATAGCATAGATTCTAACTTAGCTTCAAAATTAGACTCGTCAAAACCTAGTATGCTTCCCACTAACTGACCATTTGTATAAAAATAAAAACTAGGCACACCCCAAAATTTTATTTCTGGCCAATCAGCTTGATCATAAATATATAAATACTCCACACCGTCAAGCGCTTGGTTTTCCTTAACGACTTCTTTGATAAAGAAATTCCCGTTTTGTGGCATCAACCAGTATGAATTGTTTATAAATACAGACTTGAGTTCGTTATGTTTTAGTAGCCACGTAGCAAACTTCTTTGAGTGTTGACAAAATGGTGAACCAATCATAATGACTAACCCAGCATCTTTAAAACTAAAACGTTTTTGAGTTAATAAATTATCCGTGTCCACCTTTAACAAGTCTCTTTTTTTTCTCTTATTTGCGTTGACCTTTGGCACCTCAGGTAGGGCCAGCTCAGGATATTTCAAGCGCAATTTACTTGCCCTTTCAAAGTCTCTAACAAATAGGTAGCTCTTATAGAGATCTTTTATTGGTCTTTTATCGAGTTTATTTATAGCGAGCGTTCTAACTGTTAACTCTTCCAACTTGGGAATTAATTGTGCTCTTTGCGGCGTATAAAAAAATATCTTTTTTAGTGCTCTATGCACACTATTCAACTTAGCTATATTCATTCTCGATAGCTTCTGACTATCTAACTGATGATGCACACACTTTTTGTACAACTGCCAATAATTTTTAGCGCGTTGATCAGCCAAGTCGTACTCTATCATTTGCTGTGACTTCAGCTTAAACCGAAATTCCTTATCAATCATATTGCTATATTCCATTACCGTGGAATGCTCATAAACTGTGAGCGTTTTACACTTCTCAAATTCAATTGAAAGCGCAACGCTGGGTATAAAAAGAAGAAAAATAAATAGTTGTCGCATAACTCATCTCTGAATAAGCTCACTTAATGCAAGTGAGCTTTGTTCTTGCCTAAAAATAAAACGTTACAACTGGTAATTTATTGGCAACTACCCAAGCAAATGTATTCATAGCTATAGTAACATTTATGCGCCGAGATACATTCATAATCCTTATAACCATCGGTAAGTATTTTGTTGCCAAGCCCAAATGAAGCTTCATTTAGCAACGCGGCATCTTCCTTAGTTTCCACTCTGGCACCCTTTAGCTTACTAACAACATGTTGAGCACCAAATAGAGACAGTACTTTATAAATTTGTGTTGGAGTGAGTTCATACTCTAAAGGTTCATAATTAAATCCACCCAAACCAGATTTGGTAAATACGACACTATTAACAAACTTCTCTTTACCAGCAGGAGAAAGTAAGTCTAAGACAGAGTGTCGATTAGCAAGGCTGACCAGCGCTTCAGTTGTTTTTATTGGGGCGTGTTGCCACGCTAATTGGCGACGAAAAGACTCAGATTCAATAGCTTGCTGCTGTGTACTACTCAACATTGAGTCACTTTCATAAAGATTATCCGCAATCACGTTTGCACTACTTAGCGTAACACCGGCGAGAAAAAAAATACCAAACTTACTAAAGTTAAATTTCATGACTAATTCCTTTTTAATTTACATTAAACATCACCTACTTTTCGTTTAATCAGCTCCCAAGGCAATTTAATTGTGGATCCATCTAATACAAAGTGTTGTCCTCACTGATATAAACTAGAATCGTATGGTGATTCATACACCCTAGCGTAGTTAAATATTAAATAATTAATTTACTTTTTGTTTACTAAAATAATGTGAGTTATAGAGCATTTTTTTATTAATATAAAAGGTAGGTTATGAGATACCTGCACCACTTGAACAAAAAGCAAGTAGTGATGATTGCCAAAAATTCACGTGTTCAAAAAGGTATGTTGTTTAGCACCATAATGTAGTGTCATGTTGATAGAGCACAGGTGCTCTATCTTCACCTGCACTTTAAGGGGTATGTCAATGATCTCCGTTGGCAGCCACTTTATAGGCAATAAGCGCAATAACGCCAACAATTAATGGTACAGGTGCCGCAATATAACCAAACGCATCTGAATTTGCGAAACTAGCACTTGCTAAGTGCCCTACCAAACCAACAACAAAAGCGAGCAATGCGATAACAACGACAATAATTTCTGCTTTATGTTGTGAAGCTGTTTTACCTTGCATAATCCTTCTCCTAACTAAACTATTTTCTTAATGTCAGAGTGATTATGCACTTTATATAAAGGCTGTTTTTTGACCTAAATCAAGCCTGGAATTTAGCCAAATCGCAGCGTAACAAGTTGTTGCTCTAGATCAACTAATATACAATTTTCATTGCGTGGAGCGCATATTGGCAAGGTTTATTCCACCGTGGTTCAAGTAGTAAAAAATCATGAGTTTTAAGTTTTGGGGTAGAAATCTATCACTGCGCCCATATGTATCTAGTGGTAAGTGAGATAAAAAGCAAAGATTGATTTGTTTTTTCGATGGTATGCATAGATTTTAGTCGATAGGCATTTTAGCTATTTTCTCCCATACTGAGTACATCAAAACAAGGAGCTTATTATGAACACAACTAATTCTATCGGTTTAGACAACCAAAGAAGTCAAGCGCTGGTAACATCATTAAACACATTGCTAAGTAGTTACCAAATTCAATATATGAACGCCCGTGGCTTTCATTGGAATATCAAAGGGCGTAACTTTTTTGAGTTACACCTAAAATTTGAAGAAATCTATAACTTACTACTTGAAAAAGTAGATGAAATTGCTGAACGCATTTTAACTATTGAAGGCAAGCCATTACATGCATTTTCAGATTACCTTGAAGCGAGCAAAATAGTCGAAGCAACAAACATTAGTGAAGGCACAGCAGCATTAGATAACTTGCTTGGTGGTTATAAAACACTTATTGCCATGCAACGAGAAATCTTGGAGCAAGCAGGCGATGCTCAAGATGAAGGCACCGCAGCACTGATGAGTGATTATATCAAAGAACAAGAAAAGCTAGTTTGGATGCTTAAGGCTTATCTTAATTAACCTATCAATGCTCCCTTTGCAATCTGGTCGGTTGATAACTAACTCTTCCATAGAGGTAAAAAAGTGCACGTCAGTTGTGGCACCTTGCCACAACTGCTCCAGCACATGGCGGGCAAGTGCGTTTGCCCCCACATAACTGACCGTTTGCAAACCTCGCTGTGTAACGCCAGCTAGATACTGGCGTGAGTCCTCAATGCTATCAGCGGTACTCATTTCAAACTCTCTTAAATCAACCACTGCAGCCGTCATGCTTTGCGGTGCAAATTGACTCGCAGTAGCCATCAAATCGTTTTGAAATGCAATGATTCCTTCTTTATTAAAAGCCCCTTTCATACTTATATAAGCACAAGGAGGGTCCATAAAAACACGCCAAAGGCCATGGGCTACAAACATCAAACTACCTTATCAATCATTGCTTAACTTGATAATAAAGCAATAAAGAAGGCCATTTCCAGTGCTTTATCTTGTAAACTTTTAAATCGCCCTGAGGCACCACCGTGACCTGCTTCCATATCTGTTTTAAAAAGCAGTAAATTGTCATCAGTTTTTAACGCCCTGAGTTTAGCCACCCACTTCATTGGTTCCCAGTACTGTACTTGTGAATCATGCAGCCCCGTTGTTACTAAAATATTAGGGTATGCTTGAGCAGCTAAGTTATCGTATGGTGAATAATTCAATATACTTTGATATGCTGCCTGCTGATTAGGGTTACCCCACTCATCGTATTCATTGGTGGTCAGTGGTATTGACTCATCTAACATAGTAGTTAATACGTCTAAAAATGGAACATGAATGCCCACTCCCAAATACAGTTCTGGAGCCTGATTTACCACCGCTCCCATCAATAAACCACCAGCACTGCCACCAGATGCAAATACTTTGTCTTTATGTGCATACCCTTGCTCGGTTAAAGCCCGCGTTACATCAACAAAGTCATTAAAGGTGTTTTGCTTATTAGCCTTTTTGCCTTGTTCATACCAATTTCGGCCTAACATCTCAGAGCCTCGAATATGCGCAATGGCATACACAAAACCTCTATCTAGTAATGACAATGTTGTACTAGAAAAGCTAGGGTCAATAGTAATTCCATAGGCACCGTATCCGTATTGCATGAGCGGATTAGTACCATCTTTATGAAATGTATCTTTTCTATATACCAAAGATACGGGTACTTGCTCACCATCTCTGGCATTCACAAAAACTCGCTCTGACGCATACTTGTTACTATCAAAATCACCGAGTACTTGTTGCTGCTTACGCAACGTTTTACGCCCTGTGCTCAAGTCACAATCGTATACTGAGCTCGGTGTGGTTAAACTAGAATAGTGTATACGTACATGAGAAGCTGTTCGCTCTGGATTATATCCAATACCTGCGAAAAAGCATGCATCATCAAAGCCTAATTGGTAACTTTCTCCTTGGTAGTTATGCACTACAAAACGAATCTGCCCCAACTCTCGCTCGGTGATCACAAAGTGACTATCAAATAGCTCCATGCCTTCAATTAAAATATGTTCACGATGAGCAATCAACTCTTGCCACTGAAGCCTATCACCGATGGTTTTTTCACACGCCTTCAGCAAGCGAAAGTTTTTTGCGTCATGATTAGATAAAATATAATACTCGCCAGCGAGTTTCTCAATACCAAATTCATGGCCCTCAGTGCGCGGCAATAGTCGCTTAAACTCACCCATAGGCGCATCGGCGTCTAGTGCTAGTATATCGCTGGTTTCAGTTGCCGCTAGGTATATATAAATTTCACTCTCATCGCGGCTTTTACCCAACTCCATATAAAACTGACGGTCTTGCTCTTCATATACCAGCGTATCATCGCTTTGTGGTGTACCTAATACATGACGATATACCTGAAAACCCAATAACGTTTGTGCATCTTTTTTCACGTAAAATACAGTTTTGTTGTCATTACTCCAGACCAGCTGTCCTTCCGTGTTTTCTAATACGTCATCAAGGTATGTATTTGTGCATAAATCTTTAAATCGAATGGTATAAATACGACGGCCATCAATGTCTTCACTATAAGCTAGCAAATTTTCATTAGGACTTATTGTCATCTCACCCACATCATAATATTCATAGCCTTGTGCAAGCTCATTAATATTCAGCAGTAGCGTTTTATCTGATAACAGCTCATTAGTCGCACGATAGTGACTGGCATATTCATCATCCCCTTGCACATCACTCACATACCAATATTGACCGTCTTTTACTGGCACAGAGCTATCATCTTTCACAATACGGCCCTTCATTTCTTCAAACAAAGCGTGTTGCAATACTTGGTGAGCGCTCATGTGCTGTTGTACATATTGATTTTCTTTTTCTAGATGCTCGAGTACCTGAGCGTCTTGCCTTTCATCATCACGCATCCAATAATAATTATCGGTTCGTGTGTGTCCATGATGCGTCATATTGTGAGGGATTTTTTTTGCAATCGGTGAGGTTATTTTATCAGTCACTATGGTGTTCCTATTTTATTTTTTCCAGTCTAGCATAGCTAATGAGCACACGCAGTGTTGTCTTGAGCAAACAGCAAAAAGGCCAATCTCTCGATTTGGCCTTTTGAGTAAATAAATATTACCTACTATGCATTTTGTATTTTGTTACGTGCTTTGAAAAGCCCTTTGATAGCATTGTATAAGCCTCTGAACATGGTCCGAACATCTGTCATAATGATGTATAAACACGGAACCAGCAATAGCGTGATCAGTGTGGCAAATACCACTGCAAAGCCCAGTGAAACAGCCATTGGGATAACAAACATTGCCTGCAAGCTGGTTTCAAACATAATGGGTAAAACACCCACAAAAGTTGTTATAGAAGTCAGTGTAATAGCCCTAAAGCGTGCACACCCTGCATTAATTACCGCGTCTTTAAGCTGCACTCCCTCTTTGCGAGCTTGATTCACAAAATCTGTCATCACCAATGAATCGTTGATCACCACACCTGCAGCAGCAATAATGCCGTAGGTCGACATCATGCTTAAGTCTAAGCCAAAGAACAAATGCCCCCAAATTGCACCAACCAAGCTAAATGGGATCACCGACATCACAATCAGTGGTTGTGCATAGCTTTTAAGGGGAATAGCCAACAAAATATACACAATCAACATTCCTACAATAAAGAATACCAATTGTTCATTCGCTTGCGCTTGCTGCTCTTCAACCGAACCGCCTAGCTTGGTTTTAACCGATGGAAAACTCTTTAACAACTGAGGCAAAATATCATCATCAATGCGCTTGGTCACCGCATTTGGTTCGACCACTTCTTCATCAATATTGCCGTAAACATACACAGTGCGATAGCCTTCTTCACGACGAATGTAGCTTATCCCTGGTTTTTCAACCAGTTCAACAATATCACCAAGCATAACTTCTTTACCCTTTGGCGTAGTGATCACGGTATGTTTTAAAGATGAAAATGCTTCTCGCGTTAATTTTGGATAACGCACCATGACTCTCACTTCTTCGCCACCTCGGATCACGCGTTGTGCTTCACCACCATAAAAGCTGGCACCCACTTGCATACCAATATCTTGTAGTGATAAGCCCAAATCATGCGCAACAGGCTTTAAAGTCAGCTGAATTTCCTTACTGGCAGGGTCAATCGTTGAGCTAATATCAAATAGCCCTGTTTCATCTTGCAACATCCGAATCAGCTGTCGACCCGCCGCATTTAGAGTCTCAATATCAGAGCCATACAATAAGTAACCAAAATCACCGTCTGTACCTAATGAAATTACCTCTTCTTCAATCATAATGGATTTTACACCGGCAATTTCAGGCATACTTTCTCGCCAGCGACGCGTTAATTCAAAAGTATTAAATGGACGTAACGCTTCATCAACTAATGGCGCTAAAACACGGCCTTCTGTTTGACCTTCGTTCATTACCATGACATCTCGGACCATTTTCTGTCCAAATTCCTGTTCGATTTTCTTGTCTTCAGAAATAATAAGCTGCTCTAACTGACGGATTGCCGAAATCGTTTGCTCATCTGATGCATTATCATTCATGGTTAGATTAATTGCAGGGAAATCATGAGGTATTTTAGGTACAAACAACGTTCTCACAGCACCACTTGTTACCAGTGTAACGCTCATGATAAACATACCAATAAAAGCAAATAGTACGGTCCAACGCCACTGCACACACAAGGTCACAAAACGTTTGTATGGTCCATTTACAAAACCAAAGAAGCGCTTATTAAAACGCACACGCCAGCTATTTTCAGCCAACGGACTAAACTTGGTGTGTGCGATATGCGCAGGAAGAATTAACTTAGACTCAACCAAACTAAATGCTAAACAGAGTAATACCACACCGGCAATAGAGATGAAGTTAGAACTATCAGGCCCGCTTGAGAACATCAATGGTGCAAATACCGCCATTGTAGTAAGTACCCCAAAAGTAGCCGGCGTTGCAACACGCTTTGCACCACGTACAACATTCTCTACGCCGGGTCCATTCTTCTCTATTTCGGTGTAAGCGCTCTCTCCAATTACAATGGCATCATCCACCACTATCCCCAGTACCATAATAAAAGCAAACAATGACACCACGTTAATCGTGATCCCAATTAGTGGCATGGTCATTATCGCGCCCAGGAAACAGATTGGCAGACCAACCATCACCCATAATGCGAGCTTAAAACGTAAGAAAATAGACAACATAATAGCCACTAAAATAGCGCCTTGGAACAAGTTGCTTTTCATCATGCTTAGACGACCATTGAGGTAATAGGTCATATCAACAAGTGGGTCTATTTTTACACCTGCTGGCAGTTCAGCATTTTTCTGCGCAATATATGCCTTCACAGTCTGTGCAATGGGGATCATGTTTTGTTCTTTGGTCGCTTTAACTGCAATATAAACCGCATTGTCACCATTTAATTTAAAATAGCGCTCGCCTTCAGTAAACGCATCTTTAACGACAGCCACATCCCTGAGCAGTAATTTAGCGCCATTTGCACCAATCTTAACCGGGATTTGACGGAACTGTTCACCATTATACGATTGATTTTCTACTCGCACTGAAATAACGCCAGCATCTGTGCGCAATTGGCCAGCAGATAAGTTCGTTGAATAACCTCGAATTGCTGCGGTTATATCACTGATAGTCAGGTTGTACTGACGCAGCATATCAGGGTCTATTTCAATACCAATCTCATCAAGTGGTACATTCACTTCCACGAGCGATACATTGCTCAATTGCAGCAATTCGTCTTCAATATTTTTAGCAATTGGTTTTAAGTCAGTTAGGGGTAAGTCTGCCGATACCGTCATGCCAATCACATCTTGACGAAACTCTCTTTGGCTGACAGTTAAGGGCTCCATTGCTGCAGGGAAAGTAGCAATACCATCAACTCGCAGCTTCACTTTATCCATAACATCAGACAACTTTACATCTGGGTCTATCTCAAGTGATGCACTGCCACCATTGCGAAAAGCGCGATATACGCCTTCTTCGATTTCAGTAACATCTTTTAATGCTTCTTCAATTTTTACTAATATGCTTTCCTCAATTTCCTGAGGTGATGCACCAGGGTAGGTCGCTTCAATATTAATATAATTCAACTCAACGTTAGGAAACATCTGACGTTGACTCGTAAAATAGGACGCGATACCAACAATAAGAATAAACCACATTAAAAGGTTGGCTGCGACTGGATTGTTAGCAAAATAGGCGATGATGCCTGTTTGCTTCTCAGGTTGTTCCGTGCTCATACTCACTCCCTACACCTATAGCTTTTGAGAAGATGCTTGCACATCTGATGAGTCTGCACCTGCAACTTTAACCGCCATACCCTCTTGTGGATACTCTGGCACCGTCGTCACTATTCGCTCATTATCATTTAAGCCCACATTAACAAAAAAGAACTCCCCTTCTTCACGGATCACTTGCACCTTACGCGGTTCTAGTTTGTTATCATCATTTAATAACCATACAGTTTGATTATTGACTAAATCTTGCGGAAGACGATAAATACGATTCAAAGTTTTCCCCGCAAAATCAACCTGTACAAATGCACCAAACTTAATTGCTGGCTGGTCAGATTTAAGGCCATACGGGTCATCGATTCTCACCACTAGGTTAACCATTCTGGTTTGCGTATCGACCACTCCTAAATCGCGGTCGATAAAAGCTTGACGTGTAAAACCATTTAAGCCACTTTGCGTCACGTTTGCTTTAATACCCGCCACATTTTTTGGCAAAAAGGCACTATCAAACCCCGCTATAGGAATAATAACTTCCGCAGCTTCAATATTGTTTAGCTGAGCTACTGACGTACCCACTCCAACAAATTGCCCTAAGCCCACGTTTCTAGCAACCACCAGTGCATCATATGGCGCTACCACTTCACAGTTATCTAAATCGCGCTGTGCTCTTTTCAGCGCTGCTTCCGCTGATTTAACCGATGCTTTTGCACTCATCACCTGAGGTTTACGAAGAAATAAGTCGGTATGTTTTTTATTCGGGAAGCGGTTGGCTTCATCTGCTGCTACATTAGCCAAAGCTTGTTCTTCTATTAATGCTGCTTTAGCGCGTGACAACTCAGCTTGCGCTTGCAACAAAGCCGCTTCATAATTATCCTTTTCTATACGCATTAGCACATCTCCGCGAGCAACAATACCACCTGCAATAAAGTTAGGATGCCAATACATTACTTCACCAGACACTTGCACTGATAATTGGGTTTGCTCGAAGGGTTTAACTTCACCATAACTATTAATCATTACTTGATGGTCTAACGCTGAAATCAGCTCCACTTCGACTACAGGCCGGCTGTCAATAGGCTCCTTCTCTTTAGGGTCCGACGCTATGGCATTAATGCCCATGGCTCCAACAGCACCTATCACCAACACCGCAAAGGGTAATATCCATCTTAAAGTATTCGTTCGCATGACTTCACCTTGTAAAAAATTCCTGCATCTATAGTAACAATAATACAAACAAGGAGAACGTGACATTTGTAATTTTATGTTACGTCTTTTTATATAATCACAGAGTCACGCTTGAAAGCCCCCTAAAAAACTAATTACATGTTTTTGAATAGTTTTACAACATGCTAGTAAACTTCACTGAAACCAATAATATTTGCAAAAATCACCGTATTACACTGCTCGTTATGTAACTGTAATGTATCGATAGCGGAGTGCGCCCAACATAGTGAGTGCTCAGCTGGCGAGTTACTGATATCTAACCAGTTGTCCATACTCAGTGAGTGTACATCTTGGTTGTTGATACGCGTGATAATATCACCCACACGTAACCCAAACTTAGTTGAACGAGCAGCAATATGTCTCACCACAAAATGGCCGCTTCGAATCTTTCTTAGCTCTAACCCAGACAAGTTATAACGCGTTTTAAAATTCTGTCCGCGAGGCTGTAAATACAATATACTGGTGTGATAATCAACTGTAGTAACAAATTGATTCAAAAATGCATTTCCGATAATCCATAACTCATCCTCCTCATCCGTCGGAATAAAATTAGCCTTCACATTTGGTACTTTTAAATCACCTAACTGAATGCTTGTAATATTACCCCTTTGGTGTTCAGTTCTACCTGACAAACCAAAATCAGCGGCGCCAACAAGAGGCGTTATTTTAATATTGTGATTCGCCAGATACGTAGCACTGAGCTTTAAATAGTGGCGTGACCCAGTATCCAATATGATAGGCATCTTCACTTGATGTTGATCAGTTAAATAAAATTGAGCTGGTAACCTTACTTTGCTAAATGAAATGGAAAAAGGTATTGCATGCGTATGAGGTGGTGGTTGATATGCCGCACGTGACAGTTCAATTGTTTGTTGTTCTTTGTCAAAAGTCCACGCAAAGTGTCGCATTACATCGTGACCTAAAACACCATCAAACGTTGCTTCATCATCTCGCAAATAGTATTTACTCGTAGATGTTGGAATAACGGCTAATGCCATATTATCAAAGCTCACTTGGCCCAAAGTAAACTTATCAACTTGTGTTTTATAAGCCGCACTTACCTCTTCATCTCCCCAGCCACCAATCATCAACTCAGCCTGTTGTGATAAGCCCATCGCATTGACTTTCGGTGTATCAAACAACACACTAAAACTTGCTCCACTATCTATTAACAGCTTTAAACGATGACCATTTACGTGGACATTGACATAACTTTTTTCCCCTTCAAAAGAGGAGTCAAGTAGCTGCTTATGCAGCTGATCTTGCCAAACTGGTTCAATATCAGAGTTTGCCCACTTCATACCTATGGTTCGCACAAAACTGCACCCAGATAGAACTATGCTCAGGGTAACCAAAAGCCAAATTTTCATATTATGTCCTGCCGTTGCTGAAATAGCGTTCAACATATAAGACTCGAAGTGAAATGTTCGTGAAGCCAATCATTTGATCGACACTTTAAACAAAACGATATGCACTACTGAAGAAAAACAAAGATTGACTGTATTTTATGCGTCTATGAACTGTAACCGCTGAAAATATTTTTAAACAAGTTACTTTTAAATGCACCTTACCTATCATAGCCTTACTTCGCTTTAGCAAAAATTAATTATCTTAGGGGAGACCTCAGACAGCTCAAAATTTTCTGCAAAGTACGCTTGATAAAGCTGAAAATCAACAGAAGCAAGGAATTTACCAAGCAAAGCACAATACCTTAAAACAATTTGGTATTGGTTATAACTAAAACAAAGCAAAAAAATAAATACACAATTAATTTATTATTAACATTTTATTTACCTAAGGGGTTTTTCGTTCTACCTTAAATGTGTCTCACTTTTAGACAAAATAAACACATGTAAGGACTAACAATGAAAAAACGCTACTTTCTTCCTCTACTGAGTTTTGCCTCAATGGCAGCACTTGCACAAGTTCCTTTAAGTGAGGAACAAATGCTCAGCTTTACAAGTAAAACAAATGAAGCTGTCATTGGCAAAACAGCCACATTAAATCTCGCGCTCAGTGGTAAAAAAAATACCATTATGCAAACAATCTCTCATCCAGATGCCAGCTATATAAAAGTACACTTTAAGAACGTTAACCTAAAAGGCGGTGGCAAACTCATCGTTAGAGCAACGGATAATAGTGAACGTTATGAGTATACTGAAGCAGACATGCGCAAAGCGACGCTAGAAAAAGGTGATAATGGTATAAACCATTTTGCCGCTATGTCAGTCTCAAGCGATACCGTGATTGTTGAGTATACGCCCGGTTCAGACCTAAATACGACGCTTGGCACACCTATTATTGATTATTACCACTTCGGTATTGAAAACCAGCTTGGCAGTGATGATATAGGTACCGATTCAACTTGTGGCGCGATGGAACGCAAGGACGTGCAATGCTGGGCTGACTCACACCCAGAAGAGTTTGAGCGCAGCCGCCCTGTTGCACGCCTGGTTATTGGTGGCCGTAGCCTATGTACTGGTTGGCGCGTTGGTGAAGATAATCATATGTTCACTAATAACCACTGTGTTGAAACCGCATCAGAGCTTACTTCTACAGAGGTTTGGTTCAACTATCAGCACACCAGTTGTAATGGCACAACGAAAGAGACAGTGGTAAAGGTCACTGGTAAAGATTTTTTAAAAACCGACTACACGCTAGATTACACCCTGTTTACTGTTAACAACTTTGAGCAAACAGCCCCATTTGGATATTTTGGCTTAGATATTGACGATGCAACTCAAGATCAACGTATTTATATTGCACAGCACGGTGCTGGTAACCCAAAAGAGCTGTCTATCGAATCAGATCAAGATAATGGCGGTTTGTGTCAGGTGAATGAAACTGATGCGAATGGCCGTGGTACAGCGACTGACTTAGGTTATTACTGTGACACAACTGGCGGTTCATCAGGTTCTCCAGTCATCGCCGCAGACACCCGCGATGTTATTGCCCTTCATCATCTTGGTGGTTGCACTAACAAAGGCGCTAAAATCAGCAAAATTTGGCCACAAGTGGCAAATGTATTCAATAACCAAGTGCCTGTAGGTGACCAGCCAGATCAAAACCCTAGCCCTAGTGCTAAATTCACTTACAGCTGTGAGCAACTCGCTTGTCAATTTGATGGCTCATCATCAACCACACCTAACGGCAGTATCAATCAATATGAATGGCAGTTTGGTGATAGCAGTAGTAATGACTTTGGCAGCAATGTCTCGCACAGCTATGCAAATGGTGGGGACTACTCAGTCACTTTGACGATTACTGATGAGCAAGGAGAAACGGCCTCACAAACTAAAACTATCTCAGTCTTAGATGTGATAGACGACCCTGCCCAGCTGCAAAAAGGCGTCACCAAAACCGCTTTATCTGGCGTGAAATATTCAGAGCAGTTTTTCTATTTTGACGTACCGGTAGGTGCTACCAACATTACATTCAAAATGGCCGGTGGTACTGGCGATGCTGATTTATATGTGCGTAAAGGAGCAAAACCGACAACATCAACTTATGACTGCCGTCCATATCGTTGGGGTAATGGTGAAACCTGTACACAAAACGATGGTACTGGACGTTATCATGTCATGATAAGAGCATTTTCGGCATTTAGTGGCGTACAGCTAACTGCTGACTATACTAACTAAGGCATATCGGGAAGCATGTAGGCTACGTTAAAAGCTTACCATTTAACAAAACCCTGACATGCACGTATTCTCCATATCAGTTTCATATCCAAGGCGACATAATGTGTCGCCTTTTTTAGTTATTATATTTTACTTTGTTATAAGTCGTACCAAAGCCCTAACCACGCTCGGTTTTCATTATCAATTTTATCACCTTCGACCCGACTCAATCCCACATCTAAGCGCAGATCACTCAGTCCGGCAGGTGCAAACTTACCTAACCAAGTTTGCCCATTGAGCCCTGTTGACCATTTAACACCATAACTTTGTGCAAATACTTGCTCATCAAGTTGATGTTGCTGATAATAAAGCCATGGAGAACTGGCTCTAAGAGCAATCGCCCCGCCATAACCCTCGTATTTATTCCCCTGCGCAGCATAAAATGGCAAATCTGGGGCTATTTGCGTGTTTACTAAACGAGATTGAGGTAGTAATGAGGAGCTAAATCCACCTAATTGCAGTGTTTGCCGCTGCCTTTTTGCAAATTGATAAGATACATACATAGGCATATAAAACGCCTTCCCAAATAGCGTGCCGGTAATATTCTGACCCTGCCAATCTTGCCCACCTGTTTTGCCTTCAATCCAATATCCAGATAATTTCTGACCAATAGCGAATGATTGACTATCATATTGCCATGATTGCTTTGCTCCCACACGTAACCAGTTTTCGCTAACATTATGCTCCTGCTGATGTTGCTTGCTAGCCAACCCAGATAGTTGCCCTTGCAAATGTAATTGCTGCCACTGATATGCACGGCTAAATTGTCCATATACGCCGTGTTGCTCTTTATGCCCCAAAGTTGATTCATATTGCTTCTGAGCATCAAGCCTGTAATCAAAAACGTGTAAATCCCACTGTGATTGACCCTGTTGATAACGGGCTTTGGCAAACATGCCATTTAACGCATTATTGGCAATGTCTTGCGTCAAGCCCACATGCCAACTTAGTTTCTCTAAAAAATCAGACCCTTTAACGCCTACATTTAATACTGACGTGCTGGCAGATATATATTGTGTACCAAGTGCCATGGAGGCACTTTGCTGCCAAATGTCGTATTGAGCTACTTTGCCTTCATGCTGATAGATTTTGGCCAAAGGCAATTGTATCTGTGGCTCAAGTTGTGCTGATGAATGCACTTGGCGTGATTTGGCCCTTATGCTATGTGACTCCATACTATCTTGTTCAGCCAGCTCATAAACCAACTGCCCAGGCATAATAGCAGGGAGTTGATGCATATCATTACCTTGAAAGCCGCTAGACAAATATAACAACTCGCCACTTGGCTGCTCCACTGGGAAAGCGAATAACGACTGGCCTTGCGTGAGTTTATATAGAGCACTTGTTGCTAATTCATAACGATAGATATCGACACTGCCACGGTTGCCTGCTACAAAATAAAGCGCATCGCCACTTTTTGACCAGCTAGGTTGAGTTGCATACTGATATCCTTGAGGCATAGGAACTTGGCGCTGCTCTTGCGTCGTAAGATCTTGTATATACAATTTCCAACCTTGATTAAGTGTATGTTTTAAATAAGCCAATTTTTGTCGTGCATCATGCAACGTAGGAAAGTCATATAAGGTGCTTAATTGCTTAGAAAATAAAGGGCTTACTTCTTGTTTATTGATATCAATTTGCACCAATTCCGAGTAGCCATTTAACACTTGCTCGGCAAAAATCGTTTGACCATCTTGGCTGAGTGTAAAACGACGAATTGCAAGCTCCTGTGTGAGCTGCTCAACTTTACCAGTATCAAGGGACCATTTAAATAGCTCCCCGCGACGCGCGTGTATTGTGTTCTGACCATAAACTGAAGCAATAAAATACAAAGAATTTTCATCGTACCATTTAGGGTAACGAATACCTGAAAAATTAATTGGCTCAAGTGTATGCAGTGTTTTTTTGGCAAATACTTTTGGCCGAACATCAGCAATATCTTTTGGGTCCGCAGCTAACCGTGCTTGTTGCTGCTCAATAAATTCTTCTTCAGCTGTTGGATCGTCTTTCGTTTCATACACATTTAATTTAACTCTACCTTTACGGTCTCTTTCTACTATTGCTAACTTGCTTCCATCCGTAGAGAGCGCCGGGCTGGTTGCTGAATATTTATAATCTTGCCAAAGCACACTATGCAAAGGCGCTTCTTGCTGCTCTTTAGCCATCGCTTTATAAGTAAATTCTGCGATAAAGCGCCGGTACAAAGTAGCTGGATGCTCTGCAAAAACGCCATAGAATGCACTGTCAAAACTCCTAGACTCCACAGCTCGCATGCGAGTCCAAACAGCGTCCAGTGTACTCTGAGAATAATGCGCTTCAAGCCATGCTAAAAAACGCCCCCCGAGCAGATACGCCATAGCTTTAGAGTAATACTCATCATTACCTTCATTGAGTTGGTCGTACGATAACAACCCACCTTGTTGGGCAAGCTCAGTTAACAATGCATTAGTATAATTATCATAAATACGACCTCGCCCAGTCATTTTTGATTCCATTAAGGTCGCATAGCCCTCAGCGACCCAGCGCGGCATCATTGCCTGTGACAAGTCGAATATATCCCATGAATCTCTGATTGCTTGCTTCCAATGATGCCGACTCGGTTGCGACAAATGTACTAGGTGAATGTACTCATGAAGAATTAACAGTTGCTGCCAACTGGCATGATTTGAAATAGCAGTGTCTGATTGAGGTGGGGTCGTAAACAAAGCCATCAAAGGGTTATCAGTGCTTGGCAACGCAAACCCATTCGCTGCATGGTTTGGATCAAATACCACGACATCAGCTTTACCTTCTAATACACGCTGCTGCTGTTGCCAAACTTTATCGCGAACTATTTCAAGCTCTTGCGCAGCAGAACGCGCCCATGCTTCGTGGCCCTGCGTATAATGAACATTAAAGTGTTCGGTATTAAGTGTAAACCAATTGGGTGATGCCCATACTGACATCACAAATAAACCACTTAGTTTTAAACAATTTGTCACGACTGACTTTATGCACATAAATTCATAACTCTATGATTGACGATTTCAATGAGTATGCCAAAAATCAGCCTGCTTAACTGTATGAAAATAAAATTAAATTGTAAGTTTTAATGACTACATCATCATTGTTCGTGATGTAATTAGTAAAAAGAGTGAATAGCAACATACCGCATCCTAATACGCAGTATACAGCGCACAAAGGATACGGTAATTAAACTGCAAATTTAAAGCCAACGAATAACGGTTGCTAGCGTATGGCTTTGCCCAGACTCAACACATACTATATCGTCTAGCACATTGGCAGCTTCAAGGCATAACATGGTGTGATACTCATCATCTCGAAAATAACTAAGCCGCTTAGATTTTTCTATCCAAGGGTTCCACAACACACAAGAGCTTGAGTTTTCTCTTACAACTTCAATGCTGCCTTCGGGAGTTTGAATCGTTTGAATGGCGCTTGCTTGAGTGTACACCATATCTGTTTCTCGCTCAAAACCAACCACCTTATCTTGTAAAAATGGTCCTTTGCCAAATTCAATATAAGTTGCGCCTTGTAAACCATCAACAATGGTATTTTCAATTGCAGAAGTTGGAAAATATGTATGCAATGCTTGAGACAAAGTAAATGCCTCCTTCCCCAGATTGGTGTTCGTTAAACGCACCTCTAACTGCTCAGAAAAACGAAACTCAACTTCCAACTTAGAGTCATATGGCCAATATTTCTTATCCACTAGGCGCATTGGTAAAGACAAACGAACCACTATATGATCACTAAACTCATTGACTTCCTCTGCGCGCCATAACAATTTTCTAGCTACACCATGAATAGGCCAATCAGCTTTCTCATGCACGCCAAACCACGGCCAGCAGATAGGAATACCACCACGAACAGGTTTTCCTTCTTGATAGTCTTCCTCTGCAGAGACCCAAATTAAGGGACTTTTTCCTGCCGGTGTAAATTCACACAATTGTGCGCCTTGTAAAAACACCTTGGCAGTACATAACGGGCTATTAACATTGATATATTCAAGCCCACTATCAGTATGTTGAATAGAAACTGATGCAGATAATTCCATCTCTCACCTTATTATTGAGTATGTCACTACCTTCTACATTACCTAACAAATAAGTCATGAGTAAATAAATAACGCTCAATGATGAAGGATCCTCATCATTGATCGTTGTTCTGAGGTAAACTAAGACTGTTTATCTATGAAGTATAAGTTTTTTCAAGGCAAAGGCTTTTAACACACGAAATGAACAGCTGGCATAATGATTTATGCCAGTTGCGAATAACAAAATAGTGAAAGCCTTTGATTAAACTTTAAACTGACCCACTAAGTCGGTCAGGTTTGAGGAAAGTCGATTCATTTTCTCACCACTTTGAGCTGTCTTATTAGCCACCTCGGTAACGCTGTCGGCAGCATTTTTAATCTCAACAACATTGCGACTAATATCTTCTGCAACATGCTGTTGCTGTTCAGCTGCGGTGGCAATTTGTGTATTTACATCGCTTATTGTTTGAATAGACTCTGTAATATCAGAAAACTGAGTCTGCGCAGACTGACTTAGCTCGACAGTCTTTTCGGTTCGTGCCAAACTTTTACGCATTTCTTGAGATACTCGCTCAGTCATTTTACGTAATTTGTCCAATTGCGATGCAATTTCTTCTGTTGATTCCGAGGTACGTTGCGACAGTGCCCTTACTTCATCAGCAACTACAGCAAAACCTCTGCCATGTTCACCGGCGCGGGCCGCCTCAATTGCAGCATTCAGAGCAAGTAAATTTGTTTGCTCTGCGATACCGCGGATCACACTTAAAATAGACATTATACTTTCGCTTTCACTATCTAACTGAGTAATGTCTGAATTAGCTTCCGTGATAGCAGATGCAAGTTCTGCCACACTCGACACGGTTTGTGTAATCACATTTTGCCCCAACTCAGATGCTTGCTGTGTTTGTGAGGCAAGCTCTGCGGCATTCGCACAGCTAGCTGCAACTTCGTTTGCGGTCGCCGCCATTTCGTTAATAGCTGTAGCTGCCATTTCAAGCGCTTGTTGTTGTTGGGTGGTCGAGTTTGTAAGCTCTGTCGCCTGCGCCGATGTTGCCTGCGCCGTTGTGGTTACTTGCTGAGCACATTGGTTTATTTGTGTTACTAGTTGGGCTATCAAGTTCAAAAATAGATTAAAGCTATTGGCTAATTTGCCCGTTTCATCTTTTGCTGTAATATCCAAACGCTGTGTTAAGTCCCCTCCCCCTTGTGAAATGACAGTAAGCCCATCACTCACTTCTTTAATGGGCTCTGAAATTAACCGAGCTATATAGGTAGACAAAACAACAAAAACTGCAATTAAAATACCACTGAGCACAATAATCGTAATGGTCATATTATTAGCCGATGCCATCACCTCTGAGGCCTGTACCAAACCTACAAATTTCCACCCTAAACTGTTTGATGTGTATACGTTGACAAAATAGTCCTCACCACTGAGCTCTATGTTGTACAAACCAGCATCCTCTCGTGCTATATCGGCAAATACACCGCTGGCTATTTCATCAAAAGGCTTAAATGTATGTTCTGGATATTTTGCATCCGCCAATACCGTGCCTGTATTTTCAACAAGGACTAAATACCCGGTCTCTCCCAAACGAATCTCCTTAACAATATCAGTCAAGCCGCTGAGCGATACATCCATACCATGCACACCAACTTGTTGACCTTCGTGCATTAACGCCTTAACCGTAGAAACGATCACCATATCATCAGGAGCCCAATAATAAGCATCGGTTCTGATGGTATCGCCGCCGCCTCGTTTTCCTGTTTGATACCAAGGACGCTCGCGCGGATCATAGCGCGCATTAACTTCACCTTGTGGCCATTGAATATATCCCCCCTCTTCGTTACCGACAAAAATATACGCTATACCGGGGTGAGTTTGGCCAAATAAGTCTATTTGTTGAAAAGCTTGTTTTTCAATCGCATGATTTTGCATCGAGTTAAGCTGTGTTGCAGAGTTGGTATCAAGATAGGTTTTTACATTAGTTCGCGCTGCAATAATATCGGGGTGTGCCGCAAGATAGTCGACATTTTTAGCTATTTCACCAAAAAACATGGCAATACCGTTATCAATTTGCAGAGCTTCTCTATTGGCCAGCTCAGAAAAATTATCCAACGAAGCCTGCCGAGTTTGCGAAATCATTAATCCCGCGATGATTAATAAAGGCAAAACAATTGCTGATATAAATGCTAACCGCAGCTTTTGCGAAATACTCATTGTTGCATCATCCATTAATATGGTCTTAGAAATATAGATACCAAGGTACAAAGTGGTCAAGCATTAGGGCGTAATTTGCTGAATTAACTTAAAATCGTGCGACTGTTTCTAATTTGAGATATTTGGTTAAAATGGTCTACTCTAATACATACAAGTAACTATCACAGTAACTATAAAGTGGGTAACCATGCATAAATTAACATCTCTCGCACTTGCAATGAGCCTAATGCCTTGCTTTGTTCAGGCAAATGATGGAGAAATACAGAAATTAAAACAACAGCTTGCTGATTTGCAAAAGCAAATCCAAAAGCTTGAAAAAAAATCACTAGAAAAGCCTAAGAAAAAACCATCGGGGATCAAAGTTGGCGGTGCAGTTCGGACAAACTTCAGTCACACATCCTATAATGATGGTAATAAAAATCGCGGAGGTGACTTTGACTTTGATATTTTTAGAGTCAACTTTGCAGGCGATATTGGCGATGTACAATTAAATGCAGAAATACGTTTTTTTGATTACATGAGCGCGGTTAAATATGCCTATGTTGGGTATAATTTTGCTAAGGACTGGCAAGTACAAGCGGGGATAACAAAAGTCCCGTTCGGTAACTGGCCATACAATTCGCACAACTACTTTTTTAATACAACCTACTATATTGGCCTCGAAGATGATCATGATTTAGGCGTTTTATTCAAGCGCAAGCTTAAAGACAACTGGCAACTAGATATTGGCTTTTTCAAAAATGATGAGCTCGGCGGTGTGGATGGCTATGTAGAAGATAGAAATGACCGTTACTCTTATGATGTTGTAGGCTATAGAAAAGCGGGTGATGGAGTATATGATGACCCCACCCAGCCACTCGGTGAATATAACACTTTTGCAGGCCGGTATGCATATCACTTTAAGCATAAGGGCGGAACCACTGAAGTTGGTTTCTCTGGGCAAACAGGCGGCTTACACAATGGTATTGAACGTGCAGGAGACTATCAATCATGGGCCGTACATGTAAACTCGAATATGGGGCCTTGGAACTTTCAATTGCAACATGGCGAATACAACTATGATGTAGATGGTGTTGATCGTATGGCCGTCGGTGCTTACGCGTTTTACGACAGCATGGCTGCCCAAGCAACCACGTCTAACGTGAATGTTGCCTACAGTTTACCGATTAAATGGGGTGCAGTAACTGGCCTGCAGTTTTACAATGACTTTGGCATCATCTACGACAAGTCAGATAATACTGAAAACACTTGGATGAATGTCACCGGAGTTTCTGTTGCCGCAGGCGGGTTCTTCACTTATTTTGACTTTGTAAATGCCAAAAACCAACCATTTGTTGGCGGCTCAATCGCGGGTGATAGTGACGACACTGAGCGACGTTTTAATATCAATATCGGCTATTATTTTTAATACGCAGTAATCAACCGCCAGCAAAGCTTTAAGCATTACTGGCGGTTTAAAAACTCGCAAACTTATCGTGCTGTGATAAGCTTTAAATATCAATTTCATGCAAAAGAGCTAAGCGATGGCTAACAAGATTATGATGCTTTTCAATCGGTGTTTTTGGCTTCATATTGCTGGTATTAGTTTTGTTGGTTTAGGTTTTGTAGGGATTGTTTTACCCGTCATGCCAACCACCATATTTTTTATTTTAGCCCTTGCCTGTTTTACTCGCTCTAACCCAAAGCTTGCTAACTGGCTACTCACTCACAAAAAGTATGGCCCAGTACTGCAACAATGGCATAACCATAGAGTGATCCCTACCAAAGGAAAACTATACGCAGGACTTGGTATGTCATTAGGTTTTTTTATCTTGCTTCTTAGCAGCTCTGCCGCATGGGTGCTTGTGAGCGTTGCATCCTGTGAGCTGCTGGTTATGCTCTACATCTGTTCAAAGCCTTCACGTGTACCGAACGGACCTGGCCTATAAAATAATTTACCAGTCTTTGTAGCAGTCGCTATATCAACCTGTATTAAATCGACACAAAGAAGTTACCCACTATGAATTTAAACCAAATTACATTACCTGTTAACAATATGGCGCATGCCACAACCTTTTATCGCAAACTTGGCTTTTTACAGATTGTCGATACCCCACATTATGCGCGTTTTGAGTGCCCTAATGGTGCTACGTTTTCACTGTCGCTGTGTGAGAACGGCCAACAACACGGTGTTACTATTTATTTTGAATACGAACAACTTGATGAATGGGTGACTAAATTGCAAAGCAAAGGCATCATTTTTACATCACTACCAGAGGATAAGCGTTACTTATGGCGAGAGGCGCAATTACAAGACCCCAGTGGCAATCAGATTAAACTCTACTGGGCTGGGGATAACCGCCTTAATCCTCCGTGGCGAGTAGAAATAAGTGAAACGTCTTAGGGACTTATGTGGACTCCCTGCCAATGTCTCATGTAAAAAATCGAATGCTGCAATCGAGATAAGTCACTGTCTTTCATTTAAATTCATATCTATAGTGTAAAATACAAGCAAAGCTAGAAAGTTAACTTTGTCGTTAAATAAGTCAAAAAGGTATAGAGCATGGATAAAAGCAATAAAAGT
Source organism: Pseudoalteromonas sp. SANK 73390 (assembly GCF_054966645.1). Lineage (NCBI taxonomy): Bacteria > Pseudomonadati > Pseudomonadota > Gammaproteobacteria > Alteromonadales > Pseudoalteromonadaceae > Pseudoalteromonas > Pseudoalteromonas sp. SANK 73390. The sequence continues at coordinate 91,635 of NZ_ARPN01000009.1, read as the reverse complement.
GCAGCTGGGAAATGCCCTGTTATGCATGGCAGTAATACGCGTATTGGTGATAATAAAACCAAAAACCTTGATTGGTGGCCTAACCAATTAAACCTAAAAATCCTTCACCAAAATGATACAAAAGCCAACCCCTTGGGTGAGAGTTTTAATTATGCCAAAGCTTTCGAGCAGCTTGATTTGGCCGCAGTTAAACAAGACCTTAATACACTCATGACAGACTCACAAGATTGGTGGCCTGCAGATTACGGTCATTATGGTCCATTCATGATCCGTATGGCATGGCATGCCGCTGGCACCTATCGCACAGCCGATGGCCGAGGGGGGGCTGCAACAGGTAACCAGCGCTTTGCCCCACTCAATAGCTGGCCTGATAATGCTAATTTAGATAAAGCTCGCCGTTTGCTTTGGCCTATAAAACAAAAATATGGCAATAGTTTATCTTGGGCTGATTTATTTATCCTAGCTGGTAATGTCGCATTAGAATCCATGGGCTTAAAAACATTTGGCTTTGCCGGTGGCCGAGAAGATATCTGGGAACCAGAAGAAGATATTTACTGGGGTATGGAAAAAGAATGGCTAGAAAACAACCGATACAGTGGTGAAAGAGACTTGGAACACCCTTTAGCAGCAGTACAAATGGGGTTGATTTACGTTAACCCTGAAGGACCTGATGGTCAACCTGACCCTGTAGCGTCAGGTAAAGATATTAGAGAAACATTTAAACGCATGGCCATGGATGATGCCGAAACAGTTGCATTAACAGCTGGCGGACATACATTCGGTAAATGTCACGGTGCAGCGCCAGATTCTAATGTAGGGCCTGACCCTGAAGCTGCACCATTAGCAGAAATGGGCCTAGGCTGGCGTAACCAACACGGCAGTGGCAAAGGCACAGACACCATCACTAGCGGTATTGAAGGTGCATGGACGCCCACACCAACACAATGGGATAACAGCTACTTTGACGTACTCTTTGGATACCAATGGACACTTTCAAAAAGCCCAGCAGGGGCACAACAGTGGGAGCCTGTCGACTTAGCACCGGATCATCATGCACCCGATGCTGACAATGCGAATAAACGCGTTGGCATTATGATGACGACCGCCGATATGGCCATGCGCGAAGATCCTAAGTACCGAGAAATATCAAAACACTACCATGATAATCCAGATGACTTTGCTGATGCTTTTGCGCGCGCTTGGTTTAAACTCACACATCGTGATTTAGGGCCAAAATCACGCTACCTTGGACCTGAGGTGCCTAAAGAAGATTTACTTTGGCAAGACCCTATTCCTAATGTAACTCATGAATTAGTTGATCAACATGATATTGACCAACTTGCTGAGCAAATTCTCGCTTCACAATTAAGTGTTTCAGAGTTGGTATACACCGCGTGGTCATCAGCTTCAACCTTTCGAGGGTCAGATTCTCGTGGCGGAGCCAATGGCGCACGCATACGCCTAGCCCCGCAGAATCAATGGCTTGTAAACCAACCTGAACAACTGCAAAAAGTACTGTCTACATTGAGCCAAATACAGCAACGCTTTAACGATGCACAAACAGCCAATAAATCCGTATCACTTGGTGATTTAATTGTACTTGGTGGTGCTGTTGCTATTGAGAAAGCAGCCAAAGCCGGTGGCTTTGATATCCTAGTTCCTTTCACTCCAGGGCGAAGTGATGCCAGTGCAGAGCAAACAGATGTGGAATCTTTCGATGTGCTAGAGCCCATGGCTGATGGTTTTAGAAATTATCAAAAACAAAACTACAGTGTTCGTGCCGAAGAGTTATTACTAGATAAAGCGCAGCTATTGACATTAACTGCACCAGAAATGACCGTATTAGTCGGCGGGTTACGCGTGCTCAATGCCAATTTTGAGCAACGCCCTCATGGTGTATTAACGACACAACCAGAAGTGTTAAGTAATGACTTTTTTATCAACTTGCTCGATATGGATACACGCTGGCAAGCAGAAGATGAGCATGCTAATACTTATACAGGTCATTGCTGTAAAACTGGACAACAAAAGTGGCAAGCCTCGCGCGTTGACCTGATATTTGGTTCAAACTCGCAACTACGCGCCATTAGCGAAGTTTACGCCTGCAAAGATAACCAATTGAAGTTTATACAAGACTTTATCCTTGCGTGGACTAAAGTAATGACTGTTGATAGGTTTGATATTAAGTAAGCAGCCTAAATAAGGGTAAAAGAGCACGCTCGCGTGCTCTTTTTATAATCATGTATGTAAGGCTGGTATTAATCCCCACTCAACACAGTGCCAATCACCCTGTTGCCCCGTTTCGTTCTCGAAAATACATATACCACCCGTAGGCACTTTTAAATTCACTAAGTCAAACTGACTATCCAGCACGTGGCTAAAGCGCATAATACCATTACTACTAACCATCAATGTGGTTCTATTTACTTGCTGAACTAATATTGAACTTGCAAAAGCATGCCAGCCATTTCGCAGTTCATCAGGGGCAACCTGCCACCCAGCAGGTACTTCGCCATGGCTATTCCAACGTGTAATAATTGCCTTTCCTTTGGCTAAATCACCCTGACCCAAACGCAGCATCACATCCTGCTCTACCTGATTTTCATCCGGCCCATAATCGATTTCATTCAAAAAGTCATCGGACTGTATCTCTTTCTCATCAATGTTTAATACTCCACAAATTAACTTTGCAGTTTGTTGATGACGCTTTAATGGTCCAGCATAGATCATATCTGGTACGAGCTTATTCGCTAATAAATATTGCCCTATAGCTATCCCTTTACCTTGCTCTACTAAATCAAGGTCGGTACGCGCACCAACTCGAGTAGGCGTATCTGTTGGTAAAAATGTATTACCGTGTCTGACGACAATTAATCGTGTTGTCATAAATACTCTCATCTTTAAATTGTACCCAGCACGGCACATATAACCACTAAAGTGTTAAATCGTACTCACCATCTCTGGCAATAATCGCTTCAGCACGTTTAATATCTTCAGGGCTATCTACTCCACTCATTCCGGTATGACCTTGATAACTCACTGGCACCATTTTTACCGCTAAGCCATTTTCTAAAAAACGCATTTGCTCTAAACCTTCGCAGCTTTCATAGGCACTTTCAGGTAACGTAAAATAGGCCTCTAATGCGCTGGCGGTATAACCATATAAGCCAATATGGCGTTTTACTGGCGATAGTGTTGTTGTCTGTCGCATCGACGCTTCTTTACGAATAGCGGGAATAATATTTTTGCTAAAAGTCAATGCCAGTTGTTCGTGGTTAGTTTGCACCGTAGTACCACTAAATGGTGTAATTTGCTTAACGGCTCTCAAATCATCAAGCTCTTGCCATGTTAGCTCAACATAAGGCGTAAACACCTCTCCTACTTCGCTATTGCGCCACGACTGTATCAACTCACTAATAAACCAAGGCGGACAAAAAGGATTATCTCCTTGCAAATTTACGATAAAGTCTGGTTTTTCGGTCAATTGCTTTAGCACATCAAAACATCGCTCTGTGCCACTACTACACTGCTCTGACGTCATCATACAAGGTACATTGTTCTGCTGGCACAACTGCATAATTCGCTCATCGTCAGTTGCCACCACATAGTCACAACCTTGTTGACTCGTAGACACATAACGCGCCATATCAGCGACTCGTAACAACATTTCTCGCCCTGCAATTTTAATTAATGGCTTACCTGGCAATCGCGTACTGCCATACCGAGCAGGGATCACTATCAGCGTTTTATGCATTTTATAGTCCTTAGAAATAGTTTAAATATGGCTGCGCGAATACTTCTCTAGCACCTGCGACTGTGGTCCATTATAGACCGCCTAGCGACATGCTTTAAAGACTTGTTTTAATCAGCACCGTACAACCTAATCAGTGCTCTCTTACTACTAACAACCCTATTACCCATGTAACAAAATCATCTACTTAGTAAAATAACCGCTAATAAAAGATTGCAAACTATGAAAGTTAGGAGATATCCCTAACTTTTTGTTGCAATCTAAATGATAACAATTAATATTCGCAACCTAAAAATGTGTCTGGAATATTATATGAAATCGTTTAACCTCTCATTAGTAACACTCGCCTGCTTAAGTGTTTCTGCTTTTGCACACACTAACAACGCAACAGTTAACACCGCTGATTCAGAACAATCACTAGAGCGGATCAGCGTGTATGGCAAGCAAAATGACGTGGTTATGAACTCCGGCCTTGCGACTAAATCCAACATGTCTTTAATGGCAACACCTGCGGCGGTGGTTATCGTAGACGAAGCCATGATCAAAGCACAAGGCGTCAATAACTTACAAAGTCTAGTGCGTAACATCAGTGGTGTTACACAAGCGGGTAATAACTATGGCATCGGAGACAACTTAGTAGTGCGTGGTCTAGGTGCTAATTACACCTATGATGGCATGTATGGTGGTGCAGGTTTAGGTAATACGTTTAACCCCACTCGCTCACTGACCAATGTTGCTTCTATCGAAGTATTAAAAGGCCCTGCGACAGGGCTCTATGGCATGGGCAGTGCTGGTGGTGTAATCAACCTAATTGAAAAAAAACCTCAATTTGAAAAGCATAATGAAATCAATATTGAGCTAGGGCAATGGCAAAGTTATGCCATGGGCATAGACTCAACTAATGGTATAACTGATGATTTAGCCTATCGCTTTGTCGCTAAAACAGCACGCAGTGAAGGCTATCGTGATTTAAGTAATGACCGTGATGAAGCCCACCTATCGCTTCGTTACACACTTGGTAACAATCAAGATTTAACCCTCTCTGGCGCATATATTAAAGACAGTATCGCGGTAGATTCAATTGGTCACCCTATTCGTATATACAATGCAGAATCTGTGGCAGGAAAACATGCCGGTGACGTGACTTGGCAAGATTTAATGAATGACCCTAAAGGCCAAGGGGTACAATTGAGTGATTCGCAGCGTCAGCAATTGGCCGACTCTTTGAATGCCAGCGATGGCCTTACACCTTATACTTTTGGTCATGCAGGGCTTATCTCACCCATGGCCGATGATAACCAAGGTGAGGAAGTACGCTTTAAACTTACCCATAATATCGACTTATCTGACAATCTGTTTCTAAACCAACAATTACAATACCGAGATTACGATACTGGCTTTGCTCGTCAAACTGGTGCATATAACTATGTGTATTGGAACCGTCGAGGTACCATCAATGCAGACCCTCGCGCCCCATTAGTGGTTGATGGGCAGCTTTATCCATTTGCCGCACGCCGCCAAGAATATCGTAAAGTAAGTGCTGATGAACACTCTTGGCAATACTTTGCTGACTTACGTTATGACTTTAATCTTGCCGGTATCAATCAAGAGTTATTAATCAATGCCAACTACGAAGACAGAGATATACGCTTTAAACAATACTCTATTTACGATGCAGATAAGGTGATCAAAAATAAACAAGGCGAACAGATATACCAAGGTACTTTACCGTATATCTTAGATATTCGTTCACCTAACTGGGCAAATGGCCACTTTGAAGATCACGACCCACTCAATACCGCAAATTATAATAAAACAGTCAGTGCTTGGGGCACAGGTATACAACATGTAGCCTATTTTGATAATGGTTTTACGACTCGCATAGGGTTTGCCTTCAATGAGATTGAGCAAAGTTATGAACACTTTGGCGTTGATGAACGCTACCGCGCAAGTGCCGCACAACCCACGCCAGAACAAAACACCTCAGACCAAGGAGTCACTTACAACTTAGGTGCTACCTATATGCCAACAGATAACTTTTCCGTGTTTATTAATCACGCGAAAGGGCGTACAGCTTACGGTATATTAAATAGCATCTCAGGCAGTGAAAAAGACCTTGATGACTCTGAATCTGTGAGTAATGACCTGGGCTTTCGCTTCAAGTCATTTGATGACCAACTATTAGCTTCTGTCGTGATATTTGAAAGCGCTCGCACTAACTTGCAATACACCAACCCTGATTATGAAGAAGGTGTGTCTGCTGCCAATGTGGCACGTTATTTTTATGATGGGCAAGAGCAGACTAAAGGTGTGGAGCTAGATTTAAATGCCTATTTAGACGAGCGTTGGAAATTAAATATTAATGCTGTTTATCAAGATGCTCGAAATCAAAAGAACCCTAATGATGAACGTAATTTCAACACCCGCCAAAAAGGTGTACCTTACATCAGCGCTGGTACATGGCTTAGCTACACTGCGCAGTGGTTTAAACTGGCTCACCCATTAGAGCTAAGTGTAGGCGCTAACTATGTTGATAAGCGCAGTACACATTCAACCTCATTTGGCATTCCTGATGGCTATGTACCAAGCTACACCGTATTTGACTCTGCATTGAGTTACAAAAGCGACGATTGGACGCTACAGTTAAATGTAAATAACTTATTCAATAAAGCTTACTACAACAAAGCGATGTTCTTAGGAGGCATGCCTGGGGATGAGCGTAATGTAAAACTAAGTTTCAGCTTTACACTTTAATATCATACTTATGCACAAGCTTTTTGCTTGTGCATTTTATTTAATCTCAGGTTTATACCAATTGCATTAAATAAATGACCATCTATTGCGTTAGAGAAATGATTTATTAACAATTCAGGTATGTAGTTATTCTACATAAGTAATTTTTTGATGTTAGTAATGGAAAACCTAATATTTTGAAATAAATAGCTATACGATAGGGTTATTGAGTGAAGTTCAAATTAGGAGCCTAGCTTTTGCCATAGGTAGCAGCTGAAACACCGCATTATTTATACACTTTCCAATGTGATACTAATGCAACAGCAAAATTTTTGTGGTTATTTTATCACTTTCAAAAAGCTCGATTGCGCCTCTGGCCTCATAGGTATTATCGGTGTTTGCACACAACAACCCATAGTTTCTGCACGCAGTGCACTGACATGGCTAAATACTGTTTTAACGCCATAGTATTGTTCCATATCTTTATCGCTCTCCAACAGGTCACCTAACTCTAACATCAAATAATATGCTGTGTGTTGAATTTTTTCAGGTACTTGCTCTTCAACTTCCCCTTTGACAAACCCTCGACGGATAAAAAGCTCTAAACGGTTACATCCATGTCCTTGCACAATCATACCTACCGCCAATGCGATAGCAACAACCATTAATACTATAAAAATCACAATTGGTTGCATAACTTATGCGACCTCCCAATGTTTGACCTTACATATGATAAACTGCCCCTCTTGATTTAGATGCCCAATCAAGATTTCAAAAAACACAAGCAGACATTTCACCACCATTAATCATAAAACTCATGAAACAGCAAAAATAACACCCGTTCGATTGCCACTAAAACCCTATTGTGCAAACCGAGCAAAGCTAAATATTGTTACCAAATATTAACTTTCACTATAAAGTGTGTCAATTTAAAACTAAGCTCGCTACCGTTTGCTCTATGGCAACAATTTGATTTTATTTAAAAAAACGGCCGCATTATATAAATATATTTATATAAAACCAATACCAATAGTTAAATATTCTTAACAGCGTTTACCACACTCAAACTTTCTCGCCCGTTACTGGCTTTTGTTGTATATATTAACAAACAGATACCGAATAGAGTAACTTAACAAAATAATAGCAATAACCGCATTACTAAAAACAATAAAAACACCATAAACATCATGCTTATATAAAAAATTAACATCAAAATAACCTCGCAGTACAAGCTGCGCATAATTCATGGCCATCATCAACCACATGAGATACATACATATTCTTGCAATAAGAGAGAAACGGCATCCTCTCAAACGGTGAAAGATATAAGCTGTGAGCATGAAAAAAAATATATGACACATTAAAGCTACATAAAACACTTGCCGTCGATCTATTACTTCCATAGACAATGCAATTAAATCGTATGCGAGTTGATTGCCCAGCAAACTAAATATGGGACCTAAGAACGCGCAGATAAAGCATGAGTAAATTTGGTGATCTTGAGGCGTTTTTAAGCTGGATTTATGGACAAAAGATAGCGTGATACCACTATGTTTATAAATAAAGAGCATCAATAAAAATGCGAGCACCTCGAATGTCACGGTGATATCACTAATGACACTATAGTACTCTTTCATTTACCATCAACTCCATCATACCCTGTCAATCAGCAAAACTGCTCTTCCTAACTTATTTTTTTGTTCACTGAACCTAATCATGCAATTCTAACTCATGCTATTTTTGAGTTTTGATTATTTCACAACTTTTAGTTTTGATGTTTTTGTGGAATTTGATGCTTTGGCAATTTGTTGCTCTTCATCATTCCCCTCTGTTGCATCATATTCAACCGACTCTGCATGTAATTCACTCACTTTAGACAGAGCTTGCCTAACACTTTGTTGTTGAGCGTGGTCTTCTTGCTCCTCTAGTGCTTCACCAAGTTCCATCATGATGTGGTAAGCTTGACTCTGTAGCTGTTCGGGCGCGTCATCATCAACATCTTTGCCAAGTACTAGCTTGTGTAATTTCTTCTCAAACTTTAAACGCTTTTGGCCATGTATTACGGACATAACTACCAGTCCAAATGAAATTATCATAAGCACAGTGCCAATAATCAGTGGCTGCATCGTTAACTCTCCATTTCATTATAAAGGGCAAAGCAATCAGTTGCTTAAACGAACAAGAAAGCATATTTTTTGTTCGCCTTTTGCCTTGAGTCGCTCAGAACAAATCAACTATTCCAAAAAAATGAATGATTTAGTCAAATTATTCTCTTCAGCTGTAAAAAATAACGACGTAATGTTAGAGCTTCTTTGCTGTAGTGGCAATAGAAACGAGCGTTGTCATACGCTTTTTTACATATTAGTTAAAGCAGGCATAGTCTGTAGCACTGGCGGTTAGACTTGAGTTAATTAACATCAAGCTTTGATAAGAGTTTTGAAATAGCGAACATACATAACCTACATTACCTGCAATCCAATAATGATATTTTTTCAATATAACGGCGTTTTTTATGCCGTAATAGCGGACTATTACAAGTGAAAGAAATTCAGAAAGTAAGCAAAATAGTTTTATTGGGAGAATTCGCTTATCCAGAGTTGAAGTTAATTAACCTCAAGTTTAGATAAGGGTTTTTAAATTAAAAAATACTTTGTAACTCATGTTACTTGCTATCCAATGATGATATTCAGCTCAATATCAAGGCGCTTTTATGCAGTAAAAACCATTTATTACATGTAAAAGCAACGCAGGAAGTGAGTACCGTATTTGTATTAAACACATTCGCTATTGAGTGCGTGGTTTTAAATGAGAAATACCTAACGTAGCTAGGTCTCTAAAAGTGATTAAGTATTATTGTGGGTTGGTATTAGTTGATTTACTTAACACAAACGTGGCGACAGTCGTTAATAGCTCTGCTTGCTCAACAGGCTTTGCGATATAACCATCAAAACCAACTTGCTTGTATAAACGTTTATCTTCTTCATAGGCGTTTGCGGTGAGCGCAACAATGGGTATCGACCCATTGAATTGTTTTATGATTTTGCAAGCTTCAACACCGTCCATTATCGGCATTTGAATATCCATTAAAATCAATTGAGGTGTATGAGCTCTCACTGCATCAACTGCCTCTTGGCCATCTTTGACCATACTTATATGTGCCTTGGTTGGTGCTAGCATCGCCCGTACAACCGTTTGATTAATTGCATTATCTTCAGCGATTAGAATATGAGTACCACTTAGATCCAATGTTTTAAGTCGAGCTTGCTCATTTACTGGGGCACTCTGTGCTTTAAGGAATGGTAAAGTGATAGTAAAATTACTGCCGCGACCGGGCTCACTTTGTACATCAATAATGCCGCGCATCATATTGACTAATGAATAGGTAATTGCAAGGCCCAGCCCCGTTCCCCCATACTTTCTGGTTGTCGACTTATCTGCTTGCTCAAAACGATGGAATAACTTATCTATTACGTCGCGACTCATACCAATACCAGTATCGATTACATGGATCACTAGATGCTCGCTGTCTTCTTGTTCTCTAAACAATACTTCTACTTTTCCTTGCGAGGTAAACTTAACGGCATTAGACACCAAATTTAACAAAACCTGTCTCACTCGGACTTCATCACCCACCCAATAGTCACTCGACAAATCCACATCAAAGCTTAAGCAAATGTCTTTTTCAAATGCTGTTACGGATAATTCTGATTTTAAGTTTTCAATTAAACGAATTAAGTTAAAAGGTTGCTCTTCAAGGACTAATTTACCCGCTTCAATCTTAGAAAAATCTAAAATATCGTTAATAATCGTACGCAGCGCTTTGACTGAGTAAATACCTTTTTCAAGTAAATCTTGCCCTTGGGCGCGTAACGGTTCAGCCTTAAGTAACTGTAACGTACCATACAGCCCATTCATGGGTGTTCTGATTTCATGGCTCATATTGGCTAAAAATTCTGATTTGGCGATAGTTGCTTGTTCAGCTTGCTCTTTAGCTTCTGACAACGCCTTTTCATGATTGAGCTGCTCGGTTAAGTCATAAGCAACACCTAAAAACCCAAACAATGTTTCCTGCTCATCAATGAGTGCCGTAATACTCAATCGAACCTGAATATGGCGACCACCCTTGGCAATATAGGTCCAGCGGTTTACATCTATTCCACCCGTTCTCACTTTCGCAACAAAGCTTTCAAAACCTGGACTGACCTCTGTGCCTAATTCGTGACTCAACTGTTTTGCACGGGTAACAACTTCTTCCTCTAGATGAAAAACCGCAGGACTTGCACGGCCCACTAGTTCATCAGCTTCATAGCCCAGTAATTGTTCCGCGGCAGGATTAAATAATGTGATCAAACCTTGTTCATCGGTCGCAATAATTGCATAGCTAGCTGATGTTAGTATACTTTTTTGTAACATATTGGTTTTAATAATTTGCTTAGAACGTATCGCAACTTCACTCTCTAGATGCATATTAACCTGCTCTAAAGCAAGCTCTTTTGCTTTAGCAATTTCAATACGCTGTTGCTTAAGTTGGCTTTTTTTCAGTAACACCAGCTGTAAACTAAATATAAGTATCACCAGTAATAGCGTGATACCTAATGCCAGCTTGATAACTGAAAATGGTGACTCAATATCTAATGAATAGATAAATGCAGGCGTCGCATGAAGCGACAAAAGCCAATATCGACCCAGTATGTCAACTTGTTTACTAACATAAAATTCGTCTAAGCGATGACGGCGCTCTCCATGTGTAAAAAAGGTAACCCCCTGATCAGGCGTTTCATCTGAAATTGATAACACAACGTTATCGCTCAGCGACCGAATTGATGATAAAACTTCATCTATCAAGATAGGGGAGTAGCTCCAACCCACTAAGTCATTAAGCCGATCACTGACATTATTCGGTGTATTATCTTGATATATTGGTAATAAGATCAAAAAGCCTTGCTGAGCTTTATTATTTGCTTGCACTAAAGTAACGGGTGCCGTCAGCCTTACCTCACCGCTCATGCCGGCCTCTAATGCCGCGCGTCTGCGCATTTCCTCTGAGCCAATATCTAACCCAATCGCATTGGCATTGCGCCTTTCAGGCTCCACCATCTCAATAACAAACAAACTTTGGTTGTGCGGTTTAAACTGTTTTACATTAAAAGTGTTATCAGGCCTGTGACGCTTTACTTGATTAACAAAATCAGCTCGCTCATGTGGTTCAACTAAACGAATAAAGCCAAAGCCACGCGCCCCTGGAAACTCTTCATTAAAGTCACGAACGCTCATATATCGCTGCATAGCGTTATAGTCAAAATGCTCCGCCCCCGCAGCAGCAATTGCCCCACCTAAACCAAATAAGCCATATTGATAAAGTTCAACACGTTGCTTAACACCATAAGCAATATGTTCTAACCGCTCAGTTAAAGCGCTACGTATCTTCTGCTCTGTTAATTGCGCTTGCTGCTCATACACCACATTGCTATAAATTAAACCAATCGCTAAAACCAGCATGGGCAATATCATTAGCTTGAATAAAGACACAAGCTCGCCCTTTGAGTTAGTCGTATTACTATTATCCATAACAAATATCACTTTTCTTATCAATTGGTTATATGGCAACCACTCTAAATTTATAGGCTCAGCAAACTAACTCAGAGTATAGGGACTAAGCAACACGGTGCCAAGCAGCCATACTAGTTTGCTTCATTCGTGATTCGTCGTGCAACTCGTTACGTTGCTTGCATGGCAAAAATGGTAATCTAAAAAGTAGTTTTGCTGCTTTGGTCGCTGCTTATTAACAATAAACGCATACAATAGCTGAGCACCAAGCTGCCCCATCGTAAAAGGCTTTTGCCCTATGTTTTGCGTAGATAAGCCTTTTGCCAATGCCTGCAACTGAACCGCCTCTGTGTCCGCAGAAATAATAACCACCTCTTGCATTGCGATTTTCGTTCTAAATGGGCTCAACCTTTCAATATATTGAGTGTTAAACTGCGCAAAACCTGCAACCGCCAAAAAAATAGGGGGAGCTGGCAGTTTTATCATACTTAATAATTGGCTCAGCGCATCCTCTCGACGCCCCATCGTAAATAAAGGACAGCGAGGGTGCTCTCGCCAACCCGTTGCCGCAACTAACCTACTGGTTTCGCCACCTGATAAAGCATAGCGCACGCCACGTATACGTTCATTCAAATTAGGTGTCGTTTGGTGTCCCGATTGAATACAAATAGTTTGAATTGATTCTTTTTTGTACTTCTTAGCCACCTCTGCCAATGCTCTACCAAAATCAAAATTATTTGTACCAACATATGCTAAACGGTAACGACGATGCTCTGGTAACAAATCAGAGTCAAAGGTGATCACAGGAACCCCCTTTTCTTTTGCTGCTTTTAAAGCACCTTCTACTAAATAGTTTGAGTCTGTGGTAGATATCAATAAGCCATCAATACCATTACTTATTAGCTCTTTAACAATTAACACTTGAGTACGAACATCTTGATAGTCATCTGCACCTTCGTAAATGCACTTAAGATTGTCATACTGTTTAGCGAAAGCCTGACAACCATAAAAGGATTGCTCATAAAAGCTGTCATTTTTGGTTTTACCCACTACGGCTATTTTGATTTGGGCATTAACCTGACATGCCAACACGGTAAGTGACATAACAAGGAACTGTATGTGTTTAAAAAGCATTATTATACTCCTTCATTAAAAATACTTTATTCGTTCCATCCACTAAAAAGAGAAAGTAATAATACCAAAGTAATCAAAGCATGTGTTACCTACTCGTTCACTAAATACACTTCTAACGCTTCTTTACATAAAACCACAACCACTTCAACTCGATATTTCTCGGACATAAGCATGAGATTACTCTCAATTTGGCTATCCTTTATCGTGCAGCAATAGCAAATATCTATCTCTCTTGCTAAAAAGGGGCTGCCTAAGCTCCTTTTTTCATTCATGCCAATTATTGCAACATCATGATTAACCTAATTAAGATACGCACTACTCAAAAGCTATAATCTTCTTATTTATCAACATCACTCAAATTATTAGTACCATTTAAGCAATACACCACATAATTTTTTATTTAAATTTTTTAAAAAGTAAACCAAATCGTCACATTAAGAAAATACCTTATTAAATTTACTTAATAACGGAACAAATATGAAACCCTTCAGCATATCAACTATCGCATTTACCACCATGCTCGCTTTAACCGGATGTAGCGATGGTGACAACGGTAAAGACGGCAATAACGGTATCAATGGTGTCAACGGTACAGATGGTAGCAATGGCACAAACGGTAGCAATGGCGCAAACGGTGGTAATGGTACGAATGGTCTAAGTAGTTTAATTATGCAAACACAGCTCAATACAGGCCATGAAAAGTGCTGGCTAGGTGGCGTAAAAATTGAATCTGGATTGGATAAAAACAATGATGGCACACTCAACAGCTCAGAAGTGAGCGAGACATCTTATGTGTGCAACCCTGATAATTTTGCCAGTAGCGGCGTACGTTTGCCATATTCAGTAATGCGTAATGACCTTGAAAACGGGGCACTTTCAGGTTCAACTTTTGAAGTACGCAATGGCGGTTACGGCTCAGATATGGATGGCCACCCCACGAACCCAATGCAATTCTACGCCCTGACTGACCGAGGGCCTAATGCCACATTTACAGGTGAGCAAGGTAAAGGGAAAACGTTTCCAACCCCTGACTATACGCCGCGTATTGGTCTATTTGAAGTACAAGCAACAGGCTCAATCAAATTAGTCAAAAACATCCTGTTAAAAGACAAAGCGGGCAGCGTAATTAGTGGCTTACCAAATAGTTCAGCGCTAGGTGGCACCGGCGAAACGCCTTATGATGTAAAAGGTGAAGTGATCAGACTTGATATGAGTAAACCCTATGATAAAGAGACCAACCCAATACGCATTGACGATTACGGTTTAGATGCTGAAGGGTTAGTCGCCATGAATGATGGGTCGTTTTGGGTAAGTGATGAATATGGCCCACACATGGTGCACTATAGTGCCGATGGCACCGAGCTTGCTCGTATCAACCCATTTAGCAATGATACGCGCAATGTACACACTCTACCTGCTGAGTTTGGTAATCGCTGGGCAAATCGAGGCATGGAAGGACTGACTATCACACCAGATGAAAAAACTCTGGTAGGTATAATGCAATCAAGCCTAGATAACCCAAGTAAAAACCGTACCAACCTAACTCGCATTGTCACCGTTAATATTGAAACAGGTACTACGGCTCAATATTTATATAAACAAGAGCAAGGTTCAAATTCAAATTCAGCAATCAAAGCACTAAGCAATACTCAGTTTTTGGTGATAGAACGTGATGGTAAGTTCTATAATCGCGACAATTCAGCGATGAAACGTGTGTATAAAATTGATATTAGCAACGCGACCAATCTGGAAAACGTAGCAAATAATGAGCAGCTAACACAAGACGATGCACTTGGTTTAATGATTGCTGGTGAAACGTTAGAGCAAATTATAAACAACAATGCGGTTAACGGTGATTACACTCCTGGGTGGGAAAAATTAGAATCAAACAACATAGTGCCAGCACAAAAAGTATCACTCGTTGTCGACATGATTTCTGAAGTAGCCTACCCGCACGATAAAATGGAAGGGTTATGGTTGATTGATAACACGCGTCTTGGCGTAATAAACGATGATGACTTTGCCACTTGGTCAAGTAGCGGTGTCTTAGAGCAAAAGTACCTTGATAACAATCAGTCAGTAATTGATGGCAATGCACTTTATATTATTAATGGATTAGATATAAGCGCCAACTAAGATGATAGCAATGGCCGCATAAGCGGCCTTTTTAATACGAGAATAAAAGGACAATTAGACTATGAACAAGAAAATATGCATATTGCCAGTGGTGAGTCTGGTATTTATCAGCCACATATCAATGGCAAACCCAGATGTGACCTCCAGAGAATATAAGTTGTTACTGGAGCCAAGTTTATTTGATTATGCGAACGAAGCTGCACAAGTAAATAATTACTTTAGTACCTTAAAACCCATTATAGAGCAGGCGATTGCTCGGGATGTAACGGGCACCATGTCACTCGATAAAACTCGCACCGTTAAGTTTTTTGATACGCACGCTAGCTGCCAATTAAAACAGCTTGGTTATGCTTTTCGCGAACGTATTTATAATGGAAACTCCGAGGTCACTCTCAAATTTCGCAGCCCAGATCGCTACATCGCTGACTTTGAAGATGTGTCATCATCTACTCAAGGAGCTAAAACCAAATTAGAAGCAGATATGGGTGTTAAAGGCAGCAACCCATTTAATGTGGTTTATAGCCACTCTACAAAAGCGCCTAATACCCGCACAATTAATAACTTTAAAGATATTAATACACACTTTCCTGAATTTGAGTCTACTTATGGGTTGGGTGATGCTATGCCATTAGCGCAAGTGGGTAACCTAACAATTACTGAACAAGTTTATAAAGGCGCGCACATAGATTTAGGCTCATTCGATGCAGAACTTAGTATCACGTTATGGTACGCGGGAGCGCCTTTAGCTAACGCATTGCCATTAATTGCTGAAGCATCTTTTAAATATGAAGACAACAGTGCCGATTACAGCAAAAAAGTAGTTCAGCGCGCCAAACTTGCCTTTGAGGGTATGCAAACAATGAGTGCGTGGAATACCACAAATGCAACCACTAAAACGCAATCGGTTTATCAATACAATCCTAACTTTTGTACTCAATAACTGCGTTCGTTTTCCACATTGTGTGCAGTATGACTTATAGGGCTGATCTATTGAAACACCCACATAACAGGACAGTGATACACGGTACTATCTACTTTGAATTAAAAAAACCAATTTAATCAACTGAATTAAAATTGGTTTTTTTAAGAAAAATAATGGTAGTAGTGAGAGTAATAATAACTGCTACTACCTTATTTATGCTATCGACTTATGGCTCGTAACCACAACGCCAAACACGCACTGTTCTGGTTTCTGTTCTACAGTTTGTTTGTATCGTGCGAGTATGCTGTGTTGTTTTCAGCTGATCACTTGTACGGCCTAAAGAGCCAGAATAAGTATACCAATCGATGCTACTGGTACCATCAGATCTAGTATACCAATACGTGCCAGTTTCAGATTCCCATATAGATGATGGACAACTACTTGACTCACTTAATACTCTACTTCTTGAAGTAAATCTAACCGGTGACAGAAAATGATCAGGCTCATTCCATAAATGACCAAGATTTAAAACACCATTGTAACCACAGTGCCTTTTTGTCACAGTGTAGTTTTCAGTTTCGGTATCACACACTTGTACATTGCGAGTCTGAATATCCCAATGCCCACCCACATCACAGTTCATGCGAGCTTGCGCAGAGCTAGCACCAACTAATAATAAAGCTGTTGCTGCTGTCAAACTTAGAGTTTTCATAATCTTCCTTATTTATTTTTTTGTTTATATTAGCAACTTATAAGCGCAGCTTATTTAGTTGCTCTTGCGTGAAAAGCGCCTTGATTTGCGACAGCTTTTCAAAGTCTGTTGATACGCTAGGGTTTGCATACGGGCTACCTGTAGAACCTAAATCAATCTCTTGCGAAACCGAATAAATCTGCTCTGACAAACGCTCAATTTCTTGTTGTTGAAAAGTGCTTAAATTTAGTTGACTCACTGAGTGAGCAAGTATGCTTTGTTTTTGACTCACAGTAAGTTGTGCCTGACCACGCTCATACCTTTGGTATTGCTCTAACTGTTCCGCTGTGAGCGTACTTGCAATAGATTGGCGATATTCAGCACTGTTTTGTATTATTTCTTCGTTATACAACTGGCGGTAATATTCATGATTATCGGGTTGTTGTTCCAAACGTTCAGAAAGTGCCTGCCAACTCTCAAAATCTGCCTGCGCTTTTTTCGTCAGTAGCTGCTCAAGCACATTATTTTGTTCACCCTGCAATTTCAGTTGACTCGACAAGGCAAACACCACAGGCTTTACTTCAAACACCTGCAAGTCCTCTTTTACTTGCGCAGATAAAGCAGAGTTTGGTGTGTTCTGTTCAACAGGTTGTTGCAATGATTGGTTAGTAGTCACAGGATTTGGGTTTGCCTGTACGGCCTCAATAGGAAGCTCAAGCACTGCTACTTGCTCACGTAATTGGTTATTTTCCTCTGTGAGCTGTGCAACCTGAGCGTACAACGTATCCGTTTGGTTATCATCAGCACCCACCACTGACTCAACACTATGAATTTGCTGAATATTACAGCTAAGAAGCAATGCAGCCGCAAAGCCCAACAAAAATCCTACTGACATTTTTAATAAATTCATGATTATGAGCCCTACTTTAAATACCGATATAAATGAAGAACTAGATAACAATCTGTTATCACTTAGCTTCAATGAAAGACACGCTTGTAATGTTGAAACTTGTTGTGGATTTACCTGCATACTACGCAACTTTGCTGTTCAATAAACCAGCGATTTATAACAGGTTTTCAAGCAAATCACTGGTGGAAATAGGAAGTTTTGAAGCTAAGGAGGTGCTTATCTAAGTAAAAAGTTGGCTGAGGTAAGTAATATCACTAAGGCCTGAAGAAACCAAAACAATGTCGGCGAAAGCAGTAATTTGTCATCGCTAAATGACTATTACTATTAGCTACAACAACCCTTAAGGAGCCTGCTTCTTTTGAAAGAGGCAATAACTGCGTTTTAATAAATTCAACAAGCTTTGCAGCCCAAGCGAAAGAAGGTAAACGAAAATATTCACATAACAATTAAAATTCAATACAATACGGCCACGGTTACTTTTTGAGATTAATATGCTTAAGCCACTTTCGACCCTGTTGGTTGTTTTTGTGATGCTGTTTGCTTTTGCTGAGCAATCATTTGCATATCATCAGCCGTTTGAATCTCACGTTCAGAGTAACAATTCAACTCAAACAAACCAAAGCAGCACATCTCATGCGGTGAGTAACGTCGACAATGAAGAGGCATGCTGCGATGTACCATGCTGTGAACTTGGCTGTGTTTGCCCCGCGAATAGCTGTATGTTTTCTTTATACTTACCTATGGCTAGTTGCTCAACAAACGTTGTACTGCAAAATAACTCTGCCGTGAACTATATTGTAAAACCACCTATTTTAATAACTACGCGCCTTTTTAAGCCCCCCATTTTGATCTCATAAAAAGCCTGTGTGCTCAGCATTGTGTACACAAAAACAATTCTCAATTAAATAGCGCTGATATGCGCGACTTTTTGCATCTATGAGGTCAAAATGCTTTTTAAACACTCAAAATGTATGGTGTCGGTTTTATTATTGCCACTTTGCGCTTATGGCTCACCAGAGCACCATGAACATGATCACAAACACAACGCGGGTAAAATAGAAAAAATTCAAGTCACAGCATCTCGTTTAGGCCGTATTGTGACTGAGTCAGCAACACGTATTGAAATAATAAACGGCGAAGAAATTCAAGAAAAAGCGCTGATGCGTCCGGGAAATATCTCTATGCTGGTAGCTGAAACAGGCGGCGTGCGGGTACAAAATACCTCACCTGCATTGGGTAGCGCAAATATTAGGTTACAAAGCTTATATGGCCGATATACGCAACTATTAAGTGATGGGCTCCCTTTATATGGCGGCCAAACGGCATCAATTGGCTTATTACAAATCCCCCCCACTGATCTAGCCAACGTTGAGATAATTAAAGGCGCGGCTTCTTCTTTGTATGGTGGTTCAGCGCTCGGCGGCGTGATAAACCTAATTTCACGTACCCCATCGGATAAATTTACAGCAGAGGTGCTGCTCAATGCCACATCAAAAGATGGCCAAGATGTAACATCCTACTTTGCCACGCCACTATCTGACTCATTTAGTACATCTATGACTGCCGGGCTACACCGACAAACAGCGCAAGACCTAGACAGTGATGGTTGGTTAGACATGGCACAATACCATAGAGCCACTATGCGCCCAAGGCTGTATTGGCAAGGCGACAATGGAGCCAGCTTTTATACCACATTTGGTGCCATGACAGAGCAGCGCAATGGCGGTACAACCAAGAACGCCAGCCTGCCCGATGGCAATGCTTTTGCACAAACACAAGACACCGTGCGCCTAGATACCGGATTTATCTTTGCTAAGCCACTGACCAACACGCTTAATGTCAATGTGCGTGGCGCAGCAATGCATCAAGCCCATGAGCATGAGTTTGGTAATGCCATTGAAGATGATACGCATGAGAGCTACCTAATTGAGTCAAGTTTGTCGGGATACTCAGATAAAACCGCTTGGCTCTTGGGAGCGGCTTTTCAGTCTGATCAATTCAGTTCAGACGGTTTTTCGCAGTTTGATTATGCCTATAATGTGCCTGGGTTATTCTCACAGTTAGATTACGAAGCAAGCGACAACATCGCCTTGTCATTCAGTGCTCGCACAGATTGGCACAGCGAATACGGCACGCAATTTAGCCCCCGTATTTCAATGTTGTACAACCCTGACAGTTGGACTATTAGAGGCTCTTACGGTCAAGGTTTTTTTGCACCCACCCCTTTTATTGAAGATATAGAAGATACGGGATTATCTCGACTTGCCCCTCTTGAAAATCTCAATGAAGAAAGCGCCTCAACAGCCTCGCTTGATATTAGTTATGTGTTTAATAGCTTAGAAACAAGCGTGACTTTATTCGCCTCTGACGTTGAGAATGTCACTGAACTCGACGTGATCAATACATCACCAACCGCTGATAAACACAAAATTCGCATCGTTAATGCTCCGGGACAAAGCGAAATACGTGGCGCTGAACTGTTGCTACGCTACCGTTGGCACGACATTAAATTAACGGGTAGTTACTTATACACCGATGCAAGCAAACAAAGTAATGTGGGGGTTAAGCGAGTGCCTCTTACACTCACGCCCAAACACTCCGCGGGTGCCGTCATCATGTGGGAAGAACATGGTAGCCACTTACTCGGCTTTGAGGCCTACTATACGGGAACTCAACATCTAGAAGGTAACCCATTTCGTAACAAAAGTGGTGCCTACTGGCATTTGGGCCTACTGGGGCAGATCACCTCTGGGCGTATCAGCTACTTTATTAATGCCGAAAACCTGCTAAATATCAGGCAAACAAAAGAACATCCCTTGGTACTGCCAGAACAAGCCCCAAGTGGCCGCTGGACCACAGATATTTGGTCACGCAATGATGGATTTACCGTCAATGCTGGAGTACGTATCAAGTTTGGTGATTAAACAACATAAAAGCACAAACAGTATCGGGATAGACTGATGTTCACAATGTAGCCCGCATACGCTTTAAACTTAACGCCAAAAGCAGGTAACTAACCTCAGGTTTGGATAAGGGTTTTGGAATAGAAAATATTTTGTAAACAAACATTACGTACAATCCAATGATGCTATTTTTTTCAATATCAAGGCGCTTTTATGCAGTAATAGTGGGCTATTACAAATGAAAGCAACGCCGAGAGTGAGAAAAATAGCTTTATCGGACAAATTCGCTTATACAGAGCTGAGGTTAACTATACCTCGCACCGACTTGATGACGGATAAGCACCTCTGAGCGTACAAAGTCAGAGGTGTTAAATGACATATGAGCTGCCTTATAACTCACATTCTTTATCATCAAATGATAACCTTTTGTTCAGTGTAAGGCGCTTTTATACAGCCTTGTACACAGTAATAGCTGATTATTGCAAGTGAAAGTAACGTAGATAGAGGGCAAAACAGCTTTATTGGGCAAATTCACTTGTCCAGCGCTGATGTTAACTTATTAACATGTAATAAAACTGGCCTTAAAGCCAACTGCGGGCGATATTGAAACAATACTGACAAACAACACCCACCAACGGTAAGTAAGCCCAAAATAAACACCACTGCATTCACCCAACCCATTACCAAACTAGATAAATACCAACTGATAGCAATAAGGCCCCAAGCAACGACTCGCCGACGCCGAGCCTGTATCTCACTGGGTTTAAATTCACGACCCAACACTTTGGTGTATTTTGGCAATGAGAGTAAAAATAAACACAGCGCTTGGTAAATAAACATGACCGAAAACAACATTATCATACGACCCCCTCAACCTTGCGCTTAATAACTTTTACAGACTGAATATGCTTATTAGCACGCGTTACTTTGCTTGCAATAAAGGCACATAGCAAACCCGCCACTAAATTACTCATATCGAACGCAACGTAAACCCAATCATTACTGGCAAAACTTGGTACTAAGCCTCGTTGAGTGGTCAATGCATTTATAATTGGCACCGAAACAAAAAGCAGCGCTGCAGCTGTCCATTGTTGATACCACGCTTTTTGCCCTTGGTTTTGCCATGTAAAGTACATACCATGCACCAAAAACGCCAACCAAGTAATAAACAAGCTATGTATTTCCCAATCAGCACGCCCATCAAACGCGACTGGTAATAATCGATTTGTTAGAAAATATACCGCTATGGCTGCGGGTAGACCAACAATGGTGCCAATGTTTAAGCCTTCTGTAAGTTTAAAACTAAACGGCAAACCATTTGGGTGATTGAGCGCCTTTTTACGTCGTTTTGTAGTCCATAAAATCATACCTGTTGCTATCATTGCGCAACCCGTTAGCCCCGAAATAAAATACAACCAACGGATTGGTAAATCTGCAAATATTCCTTCATGTAACTCCAAAAAAACAGACTGCACTCGGCGCACTCCTGCGTAATGCGCTTGATAACTTAGCACCTCGCCACTGGTGGCACTGATCACTAACTTAGTGCCATCGTTACTTGGCTCTGATAGCTCTGGTGAGAACACCGCGACACTGCTTTCATCATACGGGTGATAAATGCGAATAGCGTAGTTTGCTTGATTGTTACCTTGACCGGCTAAGTAAGCTGAAGCATGTTGATAAAGTACTGGTAATGGCAGCATAGCAGCCGGGTTTCCCGACGCTTCAACAAGCGCCCCCCTTTGATAATACTCATCAAAAAATTGTTTTTTACTTGGCTCTCCTAACCCATAACTGGCATTTAAAATAAACGGTACATAGGTAAACGTGAACATAATGAGACCAGAATAGGTGATCATTAAATGAAACGGCAAGCTCATCACACTCATTAAATTGTGCCCATCGAGCCATGACGTTGCACCTTTATTTAACCTAAAAGAGAAAAACTCTTTAAATATTTTTTTATGAACAACAATACCCGTTACCAACCCAAGTAACATAAACAAAGTAAACACGCCTACAAAATAGTAAGCCAAGCGAGTGGGTATATAATGTAATCGATAATGCATTCGATAAAGCGACTGACCGCCACCCGTTGCTCTACTTTGCAGCACTTCACCCGTTTGTGCATGCAACAGCTGTGAAACACGCTCCAACTTACCTTCATCGTTGTACTGCTGATAGCCAACCTCTAAATGTGGCTCTGTGCGAGAAAGCGGTAAATAAATACGCCAATCTTTTGCATTTTGGCCATGCTGTGCAAGGTGACTTTGCGCTGTAATCAACGCGCTTTGAGTATTGCTTGTGTTACGCGGTAACTCAGGCTTCATCCAAGCGTCAATTTCACTGTCAAAATAACCTAAAGTGCCGGTTACAAAAATAAAATACAGTAACCAACTAACAATAATACCCGTCCAAGTATGCAGCCAAGCCATCGACTGTCTAAAGCCACTTTTCATACTCTTTGCATACCCCACATTAAAGCGCCACTTATTAACCCCGTTGCCATAAGTAACAACACACTAACCCTAAGCAACTGTTGCCATGTTTTAAGTGCAAAAGCCCACATAATATAAGCCGTATAAAGTACAAAGCTCAGCATAGAAGCAGCGGCCACTGAGTCTGGTTTTGACAGCGGTAAACAATAAGAAATCACAATGCTGGCCGCCATTACCAATGGATAACCAAAAACAACGATGATCAGCAAGCGGCTGACAACCTCTTTATTTAACGCCAATTTGGGGAAGTTTATTTGCATCACTTAAATTAAAAATAACGAACCATAATTGCAAATGATAACAATTACCGATTACATTTGTAACTGATAACTTTGACTTTTGTGCAATAACCCTTAATTAAAATAAAAAGCGTATTTTTAGCGTAAATGACTTATGCGGAACTTTGGTTTTTTGATGACGCACTGTTAATTTTATTAATGCAGCCTAAACCTAGCTTGATAAAATGTGCAGCACACTTTGGCTAGCACTTTCTTAGGTCATTAAAAACATATATACCTGCCAACAATCACATTAATGTACTAATCGACTACTCATATTGCTCATCAAAATACATCAGAGCAAAACACAACAGGTACAGCAATACGCCACAATGCTTTGTTCTACCTTTATGGTCAACACTCATCCTCGCGGATTATATCCAATCAGCTTATTTGCTCGGTTAAATTACTTTTCATGTGAACTATGTAATTGTCTGTAATCGCTTTTTTTTGTTTAGAAATTATACTTGGGTCTTTCATTCGACAAATATTTAAAGGAATAACCATGGCAATTATTAGCTACACTAGTTTGAATAATATCAAAAAACTTAGCATCAATGAGTTACCAAACACACCAACACAAATTGATGAACAACTGGGTAACTATAATGAAATGGCCCATGCATTTTCGCCCTCTCCATTTGACTTAATACGCCTTAGTATGACTCAGCCTCTTACCTCGCAATATTGTGCAGCTTATAGCTTGACTGCCGCCGCCGCTACACTTGGGATACTGCCAGAGAATAAAGAAGTACAAATTCAACTACAAGATGGTAGTCAATCAAAAATCACACTAAGTCATGAAGATAATTTCACCTCTTTGGCGCTTAAACTCTATAAATTAACTCGATTTGATGCAGCAGAGATTAAAGAGCTATTAAAGGTAGACTGTATTCCAAAAGAAACAGAGAAAGGCGGTAGTGTGCCACTGCGGGTCGCTAAAGTAGCAACTAGCCTAGGCATGAATGCTGAGCTTTTTGTCACCAAGCAAGCTTTCGACAATTTTGATTCGTTGGCACAAAAAGAGATAGCTGAGCTTAGCTCTAAAGCAAGCTCGCAGGATGTGTTGGCATTTGTTTTTGGTAATTCACAGGAATATACCTTAACAGAGTCGCCTATGCCCACGCCTCAAGCGGATGAGCTTAATTTGGTGTTAATCCAAACACCAGTGAATACCTTGCATTGGGTAGCACTCAGTA
This sequence comes from Pseudoalteromonas sp. SANK 73390, assembly GCF_054966645.1. NCBI lineage: Bacteria > Pseudomonadati > Pseudomonadota > Gammaproteobacteria > Alteromonadales > Pseudoalteromonadaceae > Pseudoalteromonas > Pseudoalteromonas sp. SANK 73390. The sequence goes on along the minus strand of NZ_ARPN01000009.1, from coordinate 66,933 downwards.
GTGACAGTACGTATTTTGATTCGCTTCGCAACTTTCAACCTGGCGGTCAATTTGGGTGTGTTGGCAGTCAATGGTCAGCTAGGCCTTACGTTGATACGGGAGTTTGGATAACAATAAAAAATAAAGAAAAAATGCAAAACGAATTACTTAAACTAAATTGCAAAGGGTTATTTACTTTTGACTAGGGGCTGTTTGGGTTAAAAAAACAAACAACATTTGGGTTGGTTATAATGGTGTTGCCAAAAAGCCAAAGTAACTTCCCCAAATGACGAGGTTAATGTTAACAAATGATATTGGTTGGTGCTTATATCACTACCGCCATTTAGTTGAAAATGCATTTCTTAAGATTAAAAAGTACCGCGCAAGTGCTACTTGGTATGATGAGTTGGCTAAAAACCATCAACATATGGTATCTCTAGTCTTTTCATTAATGTAACGACCTTTGTGAGCTATTCATAAAATGCACACAAAAAACATACTCCAGCCAAATAATAATAAACTAAATCAATACAATAAAGTTCAACAAACAAAAAGTAATGATAAGAATTGACGAGAAATAGCTCCACATTTGCTCGAGGATGCACATTTTCAAGAACGGCTCGTATTTGTATGTACACGACACTTGTACTTATGATGCTACAAGGTATGCAACTTATATCGAGAGGCTACTTTGACTATCATGAGCTAAAACTGGTTTACGTCACAGTAGACTGGATATGTAATATAATAACTATTTCAGCAATTGCTATGTACCCGCTGAAATCCCTAAGAACATACATAAAAGAAAAATGTGCGGTAGAAGAATAGTCTTTTGCAAGAAAGTTAGATTCAAAGAATCAGTGGCTGGCTCACACTTAACATTATTCAATTAAGCGTAATGGAATTCTGAGGCAAACTCAGAATCACGAAAAGTATATAATATATAGCATTTTGTCTTCCTGACGCAGGTCAGGATCTTATGCGAGAGGCGTTAAGCCCAGTTATTACAAGCAAAAAGTTAAAGATAATACGTGATCACGCTACTCTAAAAGCACATAAGAAAGCTTGGCTAGAAGCTTTAAAAATAAAATCAATTAACCTTTTTAAAGTTTGCCCATATTTGACGTGCAGGGTAAATTGAAATGGTATACATCATCGTTAAATTACAAAGCCATCCTACAATAACATATAGCGGCTTAAGCTCATGGTAATCAAAATGTCCTCTGGCAACTAACTGCATCATCTTGATAACAATATGAATAAAACTTATGTATAAACAAAGCCGTGAGGCGAAATTAAATAAACACTTTCTTAGCCTATGCCAACAAAACAACACCAATATACAAATAAACATATTGACTATACCGGTAAAATAAAAGACTTTTATCCTGTCATTTAAGCTTGGCATTAAGGTATGAAGAAAAAATTGCGCCATTTCTGAGCCTAACATATGAAACAAAAACACACATACCGCAACCATAAGAATGCAAGTCGTGAAGTTGTAATGAGTTAAGTTGATGACTTCTGGCGCTAAACAATGACCATTTATGTGTTGGCAGCTGTGTGATCAAAAACCACGTTATAATTAAAAACTCATAACCTTTAAGCACCCAGCCCAAGCTATACAACAGTTTATTTAGTTCCATTTACCCAAACCGGATTGTCAAAACACTCAGTAAATAACCGAATACTAAAGAAGTATACAAAAAGCCAAATAAAGGGCAAGCTTATGATGTATAGACATATGTTTTGATGCCTATACATCATTTTTTACTCAACTGTAAAAGTTATAACATCATTCAAGCAGCTATTAACAGACTTACACCTGTTGCATATACCTACCGCTCTACCTTACAACATTCTTTGCAAAATCTGATTTCCTGAGTGCTGATGTTTAACCAAAGCACTAAGGTGTATTATGATAAATACCAACAACGCATAGCTGCTATATTCATGAGCTCTTGCAAAAAAGAGCAACCATGTTTGGTCGGTAATCATAGGAGCCAAACTCCACAAGCCAAAAATACCAAAAGGTCGATCCATCATCAGTAAACCAGAACAAAGCAATGTAGCAATTAAGGTATACATACAGACATGTGCAACATGCGCCACTTTAACTTGTGCTACAGGTAATGTTTGACAATAAACTGGTTTTTTAGTCCGTATTGCATGCAAAACACGCCAGACAAAGAATGGTATATATATCATTGTTAAAGAAACATTAAACTCTGTAATATAAAGCTTTAGTTCTCGCAATGCGTCCGGTTGAGGTACTGCTATAGAAGGTAAAAAGCTAACAAATAAACCTGACAACATTGCCCATACTATCACCACCGCTGATACCCAGTGCAGCATTCGGGATGTGCGATCAAACTTTAATACTGTCGATTCCATAATTCGCGTCTAAATAAAAGTAAAAAAAGTCAGCCTGTATCCTTAAAGTAAAGTTAATTTAAAAACTTTACTTTAAACAAAAGGCCTGTGATGGCACCTTAATATTTGACTAACATCATTTGTTCTTAAGGTGTCTGGCGCTATTCGATTACTCTGCTTAAAAAGAATCAATTATTTATTAGGCCTGAACAAAATTATTAACCGCTTTTTTCGCTGAAGACAGGCAAGCGCCCATGTTGTGGCCTTCCAAATAATCTCCTGCAATTTCCAAACCTTGGATACTCTTAATGTAATCACATATGATTTTTTTCGCTTTAGAATGATTTGCTCCATACGCACATAGGCCTCCCATATGCCTCTTTACGTGATAGCGCACTCTTGCAGAATTAATCGGGAGAATAGACGAGAACTCTGTTTCAGCTAGGTCAACCAATTCCTCATCAGATAGCTGTAAAGCCTCTCGTCCTTTTTTACCAGCAATTGTAAAACGCACAGAATTGAGTTTATAAGAACGATTTGCCGAACAATGTCCTAAGTGATAACTTTCGTCAAACATAATCGACTGGCATTGTTCATCAAATATATCAGCTTCATACTCTGCATTGATCAAAGCAACAGGGAAATATCGAACCGACTCTATCGCTTGTTTAACCTGCTCAGGTAATTCAATCAGGTTCGGTATTAAATGTAACGGCAGAGTAATTAGTGCATGGCGCGCAGCAACAAATTCTTGGCTCCCTCGGCGCTCAACCATCAACCCTGTGACTTTATTGTCTTCGATCACTATTTTTCTTACGGCAGTATTAAACTCCACATCATGATTGGCGGCTAATTCTTCAAAGAAGTTTCCAATGCTATTGCTAAAAGTTCGTAAGGAGCCAACACCAAACGGCAACAAATGAAGTAAGTTAGAATAGTAGGTTTCTTCCGGTTCAGCGCCGCCCATAATGATCGAAAACATACGTAAAGGTCCTTTGCATAGTTTTTTATGGAAGTGTTCAGTGATCGGCGCATGGTCGTACGCTTTTTCGATGTCAATCAGCTTGCCTTCATCGAAATTTAAATGGTCTTTGTGTTTCAATTTATAGCTAATCATGCGCTTAAATTGCAGACTACCGAGCACACCGACGTCTTTCATCATATTAACAACTTCAGTCAAGCCCATTTTTTTTCTAAATGTCTTTAGCTTTCCCTGCATAATAATATTAAAAGCATGATGTTGAGCGTCTAACTCTTTTATCTTTAGGTCATTTGCAATTTCCATAAAGTGAGTCCAAGACTCAGAGAAGTTTTTTCCACCAGTCTCAAAAAAGCCATCATTAAGCTTTTCATACCCAGCTCGACCACCTGGTTGATTTTCAGATTCATAAATAATGGGTGAAAAGCCATTTTTCTTTAAAAAATGTGCACTACCTAATCCAGAAATACCCGCGCCAACAATATGTACACCTTTATCCATTATGCTGCTTCCTTATTATTCATTTTATTCGATATCGAACAAATCAGTTTACTCAATACATCTCCAGGGCCCACTTCTTCCCAGTTACATTGGCCGTTTTCATTGATATAGTGTATTGAGTCTATCCATTGAACAGAGCTACTTAACTGTTTAGTTAAGTTTTCGGCAATAGAGTCATCTTGATAGGGTTTAGCCGTTGCATTTGAAATAACTGGCACCGTTAACTTGCCAAATGTAAATTCCTCTAAATATTGACTGAAAGCTTCTTCAATAGGCTTCATATATCTAGAATGAAAAGCGGCACTAACTGGCAACTTTACAAATATGGCCCCTTGCTCTTCAAAAATGCCTTGTGCGATTTCAATATCATCCTGCAAACCTGAAACCACTGTTTGGGTAGGGGAGTTATAGTTAGCAACATCAATGTTACGCAACTCAGGAGCTTTTAATACATCATTAACTTGCGTTGTCTCTATGCCAATGATGGCTGCCATCGCACCATTTTTAGCGGTGCTCATTAGTTCACCTCGTTTTTTAACTAGTCGTAAACCCTGCTCAAAACTAAATGCACCTGCAGCAAAAAGTGCCGTAAATTCACCTAAGCTGTGTCCTGCAAAAAAATCTATTTTTTCATTTAAGGTCTGTGTTCTTTTTAGATAGTGCAGTGCGTTCACAACATAAAGGGCTGGCTGAGTGTACTGTGTTTTAGACAAAATCTTATTAGGGTCTACTAAACACAACTCTTTGATTGAATAACCTAAAATATCATCCGCAGCGCGAACGTAATTATCAAATTCATCAAAAAGTTCTTCTCCCATTCCCGTAAACTGAGACCCCTGACCAGGGAAAATCATCGCTTTCATAATATCCACCTTTTATTGTTATATTTTTATAGCTATATCTTTGGAAATAACGAAGCCTTACATTTGTAAGCAGCTGGCCAACGCTCTATCTAATTGACAGCTACAAAAAATGGCATACTCATTTCCACTCACTTAATAATTAAAAAATAAAAAATCCTTGGATGTTTTGTTTTTTTACTCTGTTATTTTTCCCACGGAAGAAAGCACTACCCAAAGCTCTCTTACACTTGGTATTTTTCCTATAAGGCATTGGCAAACCAGATAAAAATACTTTTTCATACAACAGTGTGCCAAGTATTCACCATGTACCACACAAAAGGTGCTGTTTTGTTATGTGCCGATAATTCGCATCTATGCGTAGACAAGTTACAGATTCTTATCTTCATTTACTCTCTTACTAGAGAGTAAATAAAGTACTTCGCTGTAGAGTTATCCATCAAGGTACTATTAGCCTAGATTGAAACCTTTTTAACTTTTGTAAGTTTGTACTTACTGACTGGGTGATACTAAGCCGATGTTCACCTAGCGGCCTTAATATTAAAGTAACGGTCGCACATGCTGCCCAGACCGAACGCGCTCAGCACCACGTACAATCACGCTGTCACCATCACGAATGTTACCGGCAACCACCACATGGTCACCTTTACTCGCGCCAAGGATCACAGGCACTTTATGTGCCTTTCCTTGTGAATCTACGGTGTAAACAAAAACTTTATTTTGTCGTAATACCAAAGCATCACGTGGCACCGTGAGCTGCTTTTCAGCCACTCCACTTGGCAACTGAACTTTAACAGCCTCGCCTATCACCCAATCAGTAGAGTCTGGCTTTACTCGTATTTCCAACATACGTGAGCGGATATTACCAACCGGAATAACACGGTTTACAACGCCTGACTTTGGCAACGATATGGTTTGTGCCTGAGCTGACTGTAACTGAACACGTGCCCCTATATTCAAATTGCTGTATAGATGAATTGGTGCGTATAGCGTAATTTCCTTTTCGTCTACATTCACAAACCTTAATAAAGATTCGCCTTCAGAAAGGTACTCACCAAGATTAGCCATACGTTCAACCACCACCCCATCAAAAGGGGCTATAATGCGCGATTGAGCAACTAAATAACGAGTGCGCTCGACTTGAATTTTGGCAGCTGCTAACTCTTGACGACTCATATCTCGCTCCATTTCCAATCTATCTAACTCTGATTGAGATGTACTTTCTTGCTCTGCAAGCTTTTTTTCACGAGAAATTTGGCGCGATAAATAATTTAACTCAGTTTTAAGTCGTTCAACTGCTGTTTGATTATCTCGCAAACGAAGTCGTAATAGCTTATCGTTAAGGATCGCCAAAACCTCCCCTTTTTTCACTCGTTGACCTACTTCTGAGATGTTTAACAGATGACCCGAAACTTCTGTTGCTATTTGTGAATCAGCACGGCTGATTAAATCTCCTGATAACCAAGTCGCTGGTGAAACTTCTTGTAACTTCACGGTAGCTATATCTACCGCTACGCCTTTGGGTTTCTCACTGGCAATCGCAGAAGTCATCGAAACCATCACCGAGAGGATAAGACTGCTGAACAATATCTTTGTACTTGAAATTTTGAAGGTGTTTTTTAACATTACATACTTACCTAATTTGAATTCGATAATTTGATTAACGCTGGGATTAGGTCAAACCTAATCCATTACTTACTTTAATTCTGTCTTCACGGCATCAGGTAAAGACGTTAATTCCTCATCAACTATCTCATCCGAATTTGCAGCTAAGCCCTTGCCCATGCGTAAAAGACATGGCAACAGCAATAAGGTAAAGACTGAACTAATAGTCATGCCTCCCACAATAACAGCAGCTAAGCCTCGATAAATTTCACTGCCTTCACCAGGTATGGTAAGTAGCGGAAGCATGCCAACAATACTGGTTGAGGTACTCATGAAAATTGGACGTAAGCGCAACAATAAGGCCCGCTCAACGGCTTGGTGACGTTCTAACCCAGAGCGTTCGCCCATACGTGTTTGATGAACCAATAAAATCGCATTATTCACAACCAAACCTAGTAAAATCACAAACCCAATCATGGTTAGTAAATCCAGTGACTGGTATGTAATTGCACTAATACCTTGCAATGCAATGATCCCCCCCACCATCGCCAACGGCATAGCTAATACAACGAGGAGGCTGTCTTTTACTGAGCGAAACAACGCACTCATTAATAGAAATAGTAGGCCTATGGCAACTAAAAAGTTCTGCCCAAGCGTTAAAACGGCTTGTTGCAAATTATCGGCGCTACCACCGTAGACAATATTTCCACCTTCTGGTAATACAGCGCGAATCTTAGGTTCAACCTGATTCTGTAAAATACTGATTGTCTCTTCTAGAGATTGCTCTTGAGGAGGGATCACCTCTAACGTTATCGTCCTGCGACCATCCACTCTCAAAACAAGACCAGGGCCTACAGTTCGCTCAACATTACCTAGCTGATTTAAAGTTAAGAGATTTCCAGCTGGTGTGATAACTGGGGTATTACCCAAGCTTTCAGGGCTATCCCAAGGTGCTGTTTTAACAATAATATCGAGTCGCTTCTTACCATCAAAATACTCTCCTACATATGCGCCATTACCAAAAGTGCGCACTAACAAACCAAGGTCTGTTCTATTCCACCCTTGCTCTACTAAACTGTAGTCTATTGGCGTAACTCGTATTTCAGGCTCTGCTCGCTGCTTTCTTGGATGTACTCGGACCCTTGCTTTAGGCATTGCTTGTTTAACCAAATCATTGGCAAGCGCTGAAACTTCATCTAGCGCTTGTGGGTCTTTGAGTTGAATATGAAGCGGCACACTACGACTTCCCCCCAACCGACCAAACAAGCTTCTTTGATTAGGAAAACCAACTAAATCAGGTAAATCGGCTAGAATTTCCTCCCTTATAAGCTTTTTTATTTGCGAGATCTGAGTTTGATCTTCACCCAATATCCCCATATTTCCCCCACCATCAGGGAAAACCATGATGTAATAATTTTTAAGCTTCGGCTCTTTTTCACCATTCAAATACGGCTGTAAACGCTCAATCATGACGTTAACAACATCTCGCTCCAAAGTGTTGATATTTGTCGCAGGTGGGAATTGTAGATAGGTGTCCACATTGTCTCGTTTAACAGCCGGTAAATAGTCTATTTTGGGTAATGCTAACCAAGAAACCGAAACCGGTACGCCAATGAGCACCACAGTTAATAGCACTCTTCGCATACGGCTTGAAGTTAGCTTCATGATCCCGTGAGTAATTCGAGCCCACAAGGTATGCAAATGATCCGCACTAGAGAGATCCTTAGCCGTGATGTAGCGATTCATCAATAATGGCGTTATCGTCAAAGCAACCAACAAAGAAAAGCAAACGGCAATAGCAATCGTTAAAGCTAAATCTCCAAATAACTGTCCCTCAATATCCTCTAAAAAAAGAACCGGTATAAAAATAGCTACCGTGGTAGCAGTGGATGCTAACAGAGCGGGCCAAACCTGAGTGGCCCCTTGTACGGCAGCAGAAAAACGATCTTTGCCCTGTTCTCGCAGCCGGATGATATTTTCTAGCACCACAATTGAAGCGTCCACCACCATACCAACAGCAAACGCCAAGCCCGCCAGTGAAATGACATTGAAGCTACGCCCCATCAGCTTTAAGACAATAAATGTTGCTAGCAAAGACAAAGGGATCGCCACAGCAATAATCAATGTTGCCTTTAGCTGTCGTAAGAACAACCACAAGATACCAATGGATAGTAAAATACCAAATCCAAGATTGCTGGAAAGTAAATTAATTGCTCGATAAATAAATACTGATGAATCGAATGATTGGGTCATTGCCAATTTATTGTCTTTTAAAACGCCTTGCTGCAATTCATCAACCGCAGCTTTTACTAGATTTAGCGTCTTAAGTACGTTAGCACCAGGTTCTCTATCAATGCGAATACTAATCGCAGGATTACCGTTTTGTACGGCAAGGTTAGTACGTCTGCTGTCTGCAACCTCAATTGTAGCAATATCACCAAGAGTAATAGCTTGACCATCATGCCAGTCTATAATTTGATCGGGTAAATTACTCGGAGCATAGCGGCCAGTCATTCGCAATGTATATTGACGGCGCCCAAGATCAACTTGCCCGCCAGAAACATCATTGGCTGTTCCTAACTGTCGTGTTAATTCTGGAATGCTCAACCCCAACTGAGCTACACGATATGGATCAATGGTTATCTGTAATTCTTGTTCACTACTGGCCCCACTGCGCACTTCAACATTTCCCACTCCAGGTATTGCAGTCAGTACAGGACGAATAACATCATCAATAAATTCACGATATTCGCCGATCGGTTTGGTATTACCTGGTAAGGATTGTAAAAAGAAGAATGTTAATGCTGGCGCACCACCACCTAAGCGAATTTGAGGCTGAGTGGCATCGCGCGGCAAAGGATCCAGTCGATTCATTCGCCCAATCACATCGACCAAAACCTTTTGCATATCGGTACCAATCGAGAACGTAAGGATAATATTGGAATAACCCGTATTGGCAGTTGCATTCATTTCTTCCAAACCAGGAATGCCTTCCAGCACTCTCTCTATTGGTACAACAAGTTCAGACTCAATTTCTTTTGGTGACGCTGTTCGCCAACCGGTATGTATCGATAATTGTGGACGTTCAATATCTGGAAACAATTGAATCGGCAACTTCATCACCGAAAAAATCCCCATTAAAGATACAATCGCGATCAAAACCGCTGTTACAGCTGGGTTTTTCATCGTTATTGTTGTTAAATTCATCTTTGCTAGTCCCTTTAAACATTATTCGGGTTCAAGCCTTTTCTAGCCTTGCAACCGGAAAAGACAAAACAATTGATGAGAATTAAAAGGAAGAAAAACGAATGAGCTTAGTCGTTGGACTCATTAAGTCATTCACTCCTTGAAATCTAATCAATAAATTTGGCCAACAGCGATTATCGAACGCTATGCCTTTAGTTCACTCCTTGCCATCGTTGATTTACCGTAAATCACAGATGGATAAAAATAGTGTAAAACACCATTTTTTTTGCAAAGTAAAAATACCTTGCCAATTTCACTGCAAACCATCAGCAATGGTCTATGCAGTCTCTGACAGAAACTAAGCAATGACTTTTCATCCTCGCCCACCCCTTCTGTTAGAACACTTAAACTAGGGGTTATGATGTTGCTTTGCAACGTGTTTTACGTTTTTGATCGCCCCCAACCTACATGGTAATGTTTCACCCTTCACTTTACCGATTCGTATGCATAAACAGCAGCGGTATCAAAGATGCCCATAATGATGAAAGGTACATGCATGTAATACCGCAAAAGAACTTAATCTCGACTAACCAACTTAGGAGGCGTAACCGCTTGGGTATCCGTCAAGGCCTTTAAAAACGCGACAAGCGCCGCTTCTTCTTTTTCAGTAAGGCCGAGGTTCCCCATTAGTTTCAGTTCATCATTACTCGCTTGGTTAGGGCTGTTAATTTCAGGCTCTGGCCAGCAATTTCTTTCTCGAGCCTGTTTAGCAGTTGTTCCGGCAGGACATTTTATAGGATCGATTTTAGTCAACGAAGTGTTGTAGTAATGCACAATATCTTCTAAGTTTTTAAAATATCCATTGTGCATATATGCCTTTACAAAGCCCTCGCTTGTTCTTTTATCAACATTACGCACTGTTGGGGTGCGAAAATGGCCAGCATGACCACTGGTAAGAGGCGTTGCGCTCGTGTGTTCGGCAAGCCCAGTATCAGGCCTATTGAGATTAAAGTTTGATGCCTCATAGTTTGGTGGTAAGCCGATATGATTAAACGCATTGTCTGTAAACTGTTGATGTAGCTCGTTTCCGACAGAATCTCGTGCTTCACTGTTGTGACAATCAATACACATAGCACTCTTACCCTGAGGGTTGAGCTTTGTTTTTAAGCCAAAAAATAAATCATTACCTAGGTTTTCCTGATCGGTAAGATACTTAAATGGAGAATGCCCAGGCGTATCATCATCATCGTTCATCACCGCAAAATCTCGCTTTGAACTGTAGGAGTTAACTTCATCAGATTGTTGCCATGCAGAGAGCGCAACACCAATGCGCTTGAAGCTAATATCTACCCCTGTTGTTTCACAATCGATCTGTTCTTTCCATGCTTGCTCATAAAGCTTCGCATATTCTGAATTGGCGACATGGCGACAGACAAATTCTGCTCCTGGCATGCCATTATCTTCACCATCAGGTACATTTTGCTCTACATCGTTTGCAAATGGTCCCAAAGCTTGGTCTGCTAGTGGTCCAAGGAAGCGCTCATAGGTATTTTTCAGCTCATCCGAAGTGCCTTGAAATACCTCTTTGCCTACATTCTCACCCGTTGCACGGCCATCCCAAAATAGGCCGCCCGCACACAAAAATCCATAGTGCTCTTCTTCACATCCAGTTGGGTTGCGCGCGAACTGTGACACACCAAAGTTCTTTGCACTACTGGTGTATGCGACCGTGGGTGGCTTGCGGTTACCTGACCTATGTGACTTTGCACCTGGTACAACAACTGCAAGCTCATTAATCTGCGAATCAGGTGATGTCCAACCTGCTTCAGGCGCGTGGCAAGATGCACAAGATTGTCCATCTGGAACCGAGATCTTGTCGAAAAAAACGTGTTTACCCAAGCTTTCTAATGCTTGAACATCAGGCTCAGCAGATACTGATGGCTCTTCCCAAAAAACTGATACACACGATACACATAGTGTCGCTATTGATACACATAGTGTCGTTCGTAAAAAAAGATGTTTCTTGGTTATACTCATAATCAACTCCTTAATTAGCACCTTTCAGCACTTACAAACGCAATCCTTCATTTATCAGTAACACAACGACATCCATTAACAACTCAGCGCTACCGTCACAAAACTTAACAACCAGGCGAGAATATTAAATATTTATTGACTGACTGTTAAGCAAACACGGATAGTACCGTTTTGTAAAAATTTTTCAACCCCCTTTGTTTCAAACATTAGGCCAAAGGATATCCATTCTTCTTCATGCAACGGTGGAACTTACTTATTGATCAGCATATGGCATTTGTACGGCTTATCTTTACACGCAGCAGCTATTCTGAGTCATCATTTCGTACGTTAAATCCTTAGTACAACTTACCATTCAGTGCTGAGTGTTCTATTAGTTAGATAGGAGAAGCTTGAACAATTGAAAGGTGCTTTTTACTTCGCTAACGACGAGGTTCAAGGTCGAAATGAAGCACCTAAAAAACATAACAAGTAATCATATACCTCTATCAATTAGATGGCTTTTATCGTGCACTCGCATCATCTTTTTATAGATGCTCTCCAAGAAAAAAGAGAAATTTGCCACTTCATAAAATCATTTTCTATCAGAAAAAATAGACCCCAAAAAAGATACAACATCCCCTAATGAGCAATGGTTATTAACGCAGTTTAGACGTTCGAAATAAGAAAAAGATCAAAATCTGGTTATTATCACAACACAAAAAATTTCTTGAAAAGCAACAATGCATTCCCTAGTATTAGGCTCTAATCGCTCTGGATCCAAGATGGACAGAGTGGGTACCAGTATAAATTCAATCAAGATGCGACTGTTTAAGTATATGAATTAATTAATATTTGAGTGCCAAAGGAAAGGATTTAATAGCAACAAATCAGTAAGGAAAGTGGTAGGTAATCATTATGGATTTAACAGGAAAAAAATTATTAATTACTGGGGGTAGCTCTGGAATTGGCTTGGAATTTACTCGGCGACTTGCTAAGAGATCGAGTAAAATAGTCATTTGCGGCCGCGATCTAGATAAACTAAAAAACGTACAAAAAGACATCCCTTCAATTGATTACTTTCAATGCGATATTGCTGATGATGAGCAACAACAAAAACTTGTTGAATTTATTCAAACTCACCACTCAGACCTAAACGTACTTATCAATAATGCAGGCATCCAAAAAAATTACAGTTTTACTCAACTAGATAGTCACATTGATTTAATCGATGAAGAAATGAACATCAATGCGACATCACAAATGAAACTGATTGATCGACTCCTACCTTTACTTTTGCAACAACATGAAGCTGCAATTGTGAATGTAACTTCACTATTAGCTGCTGTCCCGAAACAATCCGCCCCCGTATATTGTGCCTCAAAAGCCGCATTTAGAATGTTTACTCAAGCGCTTCGCTATCAGCTAGAGAGCACATCAGTCAAAGTTTTTGAAGTTGTACCGCCCTTGGTTGACACAGAAATGACCAAAGGACGAGGAAAGAACAAAATGAGTGCAAGTGAACTGGTCAATGAGGCACTACAAGGTATAGAAACGGATCATTCTGATATTTTGGCTGGAAAAAGTAAGAATATATTCTTTTTAAAACGACTATTTCCAAAGAGGATATACGCAATGATCAGAAATGGTTAAAAGCCATTTTCGACACACCATACGCCAGTAACCAATTGTTAAATAAAAACATTTAAAACGCACACTCAATGGCGCTGACTTACTGACGCCTGAGAAAAAAACAAAAATTAACCAATGCAACCAATGCAACCAATAGATACATTATTTCAATGAACTTTACATTGCAAAACTTTAAATAAACCAATGTCTTTTCTGGTTATAAATTTGTAAATAAGATTGAAATCAAGCATATGTTTAGACTGGAACACTAAAATGAACAATAAAAAACTGTCCTATTATGATGATTTTATTGAAAAAAATAGCCCTACAGAAAATTTGCCAAAGTTAATTAACTTGGATAAATTTGCTCTATCAGAGCGCATCAACTGTACCACTGACATCTTAGACAACGCGATTACTGAAGGTTTTGGTGATAAAACCGCCGTGATCACGGCCAATCGCAGCTATACCTACCAAGAGTTGCTCGACAAATCTAATCAAATAGCCAACTACTTAGTGCATGATTTAGGTGTATTGTCAGGAAACCGCGTGCTACTTTGCTCTCCCAACAATTTCATGATGGCTGCCAGCTGGCTTGGTATTGTTAAAGCTGGTGCCGTAGCAGTCGCCGTTCTACCTACACTAGAACCGCAAGGAATTGTCAAAGTGGTTCAAAAAGCACAAATTAAGTTCGCTTTGTGTGATGACAGATTTGAAGAGCGTTTTGCTAGCGTAAAACAAACAACCAGTATACTTACGCACGTAGTAGCTTTCGATGCCAACTTAGCAACTCATGCAAGGTTAAGTAACCAATCTACTAAATTTAATAATGTTGATACCGCTGCCAATGACTGCTGTTTAATTGGATTCACCTCGGGCACGACCACAGGCAACCCCAAAGCCGTTATCCATTTACATCGCGATATGTTGATTGCCTGCCAAGCGGCAGGACAACGCACTTTCAAGATTACGGAAAAAGATACACTGATAGGCAGCCCTTCTATGGCATTTGGTTTTGGCTTAGGTTCGCTTTTGCTATCTGCCCTTTATTGTCGAGCCACTACAGTATTATTAGAAAGCCCAACTCCTAATGAATTATTACAAAACATTGACCGTTGCCAGCCTACAGTTCTATTCACTTCGCCAAATGCCTATAAAGCCATGGCTGATGATTGTGACAACTACGATATTTCCAACTTAAGGCTTTGTGTTTCAGGCGGTGAGCATATTATGCCCTCGATTTGGCAGGCTTGGAAAGATAAAACCAATATTTCCATTTATGAAGGCATTGGTTGCACCGAAATGCTGTTCTTATTCCTGGGCCCAGATATTGATGATATTCAATCAGGTCGTATCGGCAAACCAATATTTGGTTATGAAGCTAAAGTTGTTGACTCTCAAGGCAATAACCTCCCAGCAAACACAATCGGACGACTGGCAGTACGCGGCCCGTTAGGGTGTCACTATCTATCCGGTGAACAACAAAAAAAATATGTGATCAATGGATGGAATATTACCGATGACTGCGTACTCATGGATGACAATGGTCACTTTTGGTGTCATGGGAGGGCTGAAAATGAATTTCACTCAGACTCTGGTCGCCTTAACCTATTAGAAGTGGAGTATACGCTTTCTAACCACAAAGCAGTTGCGGAGTGTGCTGTGGTGAAATCAAAGCAAACACCTACGATTCAAGCATACGCAATTTTGAAAAAAAATGTCTCTACAGATAAGGCTGAGCTAAAAGCGCATATAAAAATGACCATGGGAGATAAATATTGCCCAGATTCAATCCTATTTGTTGATGTATTCCCACGAACAGCGTCAGGGAAAATACAGCGCCATAAATTACAAGACTAAACTAGAGGTATAGGGATCATGCTTAACGAATTAAAAGATTTGAATTTAAATCAGCCTGATAAAAAAGTCTTAGATCAGAACGATATGAGCCTTTTTCAAAAAGTTCTGTTTACAACCGATGGTACCGTAACACGCCTGCTTGAACTGTACACTGGCGAAAAAATAAAGGTTAATAAACTGGATCAGGGTATCTCCACAGGTATATCTTCACAAGTCCTTGGCTGTACTGAAGATGACCCACTGTTAAGAAGAACAATTTTACTCAGTGGCGCAGAGAAACACTATATCTATGCTGATTCAGTTTTTATCTTCGAAAAATTGTCGACAAATATTCAATATAGCCTTTTGCAATCCGACACGCCGATTGGCTTATTGTGGGAGAAAGAGAAAACCGAAATATACCGAAAGATCATTGATTATAAATCAGAAATTTGCAAAGAATCCTCCCCCCATTTCGGTTTAAAGCCAAACACACCTATGCTATCAAGAACATACCTTGTAATTAATAACGGCGCACCTTTTGGGGTTATTAACGAAAAATTTCCCATGTCATATTTTAAGGATAAATCATGAAACAAAAACAACAAGAGCAACTCATTGAGACATGTGGAATTCCTCTGTGGAGATCTGTAATTGACTTCATTACACCTTTATCCAACCGAACTCTGTTTGCCACACTAACAGCTGAGGATTCGTTAGATTTGATAACCGGTGCCAATTTAATAGATAAAACACAACATTTTGGTAGCGCATTGAGCACCTCGTTTGCATCACAGCAAAAGGTCATTGTGCTTTTTCCACAAGGTTTTGACTATATCTACAGCCTTTTGGCATGTTGGTATGCAAACCTCATTGTTATTCCGGTCCCCTTAAGTGACTTAACGCAAAAAGACACATTATTTGAAACCTTAGAACGAATAATAGCCGACTCACAAGCAAGTTGTATTCTGACGAATACTGAAACATCTCAGTTGATTAAAGATTCAAGCAGCCTAGCAAATAGCCATGTACTAGACATCAATCAGCTTTGTCATAGCGAGCTAAAAACTAAACGTGAACAGACCAAACAACCCGATGAGTTGGCCATTTTGCTCTACAGTTCAGGGTCTACTTCGCAACCAAAAGGAATAAAAATTTCCTACCAAAGCTTAGTCTCTCAAATGAATAGTGGTGCTGAACAATGGGGGATCACAAGTGACAGCCGCATTGTTTCATGGATGCCCCATTTTCATAACTTTGGCTTACACTTTAATATTTTAGCACCACTTTCAAAAGGCGCTTTGAGCGTCATATTCGATGCCAAACATTTCTTACAGCAACCAAACTTTTGGTTTGATCATATTTTACAGCATGAAGCCACTCATACTGCAGCCCCAAATTTTGCGCTAGATTTTTGTGTCAACAAAGTGGACATTAGCTCGTTTCAATCGTCAAACCAAACACCCTTAGCATCCATAAAAGCCATAATTTGTGGGGGTGAGCCGGTTAATCAAGACAGTTACATTAATTTTAATGAGCGATTCAAATGTCTTGGGCTCAATGCGCAAGCCATCACTTGCCACTATGGCCTCTCCGAAGTAGGAGCGGTTACCACCGCTTGCACTAACAGCGAAGAGCAATTTATAGAATTAGATGCACCAAGCTTGGAACAAAACAAAGTAAAATTGGCGAAACAAACCAGTCAAGCCAAAACGGTGGCAAGCAGCGGTAAGATAACAGCTGACACATCAGTTGTCATTGTCGAACAGGGCACCCTAACCCCATGTGACGAAGGCACTATAGGTGAAATTTTAATCCACTCACCGTCAATCGCTTCAGGTTATATGAACAGATCAGAAGAATCAGCCTCAACCTTCCGTGCAAAAATAAATAATGAAAATAAAAACTACCTCAGAACTGGTGATTTAGGCTTTGTTGACAATGAGTGCCTTTACGTAGTTGGTCGAGAAAAAGATCTCATCATTATAAATGGTAAAAACCATCACCCCATTGATATTGAATCTTCTATCAAGCGTCACGTCGAATACCTCACTTTGACTGTGCTGGTATTTTCTCAGGAAATCGAAAATGAAGAAAAAATCATTATCATACAAGAGGTCAATAATGAATTAAGTCAAAATGACTATCAATCTATTATTACCGATATAAGACATGCTGTCGCTCAAAGCCACAGTATAAGAGCACATGAAATTCGCTTAGTTCCAAAAAATGCAATTCCAAGAACAGGAAGTGGTAAGGTCAAAAAGCAAGCATGCCGTAAATTACACAATACTGACTCGCTGCCAACACTTTATTGCGATGTTGCACATCAAGGGAAGGTTCAAAATTCATTGCCCACCGCAGTCAATGATAGCCTTGCATCTATTGTAGATACTTTGAAAAACAAGGTGTTTGCACCGGAGCTAAATTTAACTCCTCATGATTTAGTGAATATTGATGATTTCAGCGCCATCATGTTGGATTCAATTCAATACGTGATCATTTCTAAAAAAATTGAAGAAGTCTTTGAATTTGCATTCGCCCCAGTAATGCTGTTTAAGTACCCAAGCTTTAACAAGCTTGCTAGCTACTTAAACGAAGAGCTTGTATCACTTGGCAGACCAACTGATGTACAAAGTGATACCAATTCACCACTACAAGAGCAGGTGGCTCATCATAGTGACAACGAACTAGACGATGACTCGATAGCGATCATTGGCATGAGTGGCCACTTTCCAGGAGGTGCAACAGATTTAGATATCTTCTGGGAGAACTTAATCAACCAGACCAACTGTATTACAGAAGTACCGTCAGATAGACAAGCATTCTCACGGGAGAAAAATGCTCAGCAAAGCTCTTCAAACACCTTTCCAAATTGGGGTGGTTTTTTACAGGATATTGATACCTTCGATGCTGAGTTTTTTGGTATTTCTCCTTTAGAAGCCAACAGTATGGATCCGCAACAACGTAAAGTAATGGAAATGACTTGGAGTGTCTTTGAAAACGCTGGACATAACCCTAAGAAATTAACCGACCAAAACGTTGGGATGTTCATCGGTGCCCATAATAATGACTACTTAGAACTTACTTTAACACAACCAGAATTGTGCGAAAAATATGGCGCATATTTAGACTCTGGAGTGCACATGAGTATGATAGCGAATCGAGCTTCTAGGTGGTTTGATTTTAATGGTCCAAGCGAAGTTATCAATACCGCCTGTTCAAGTTCGTTAGTTGCCGTTCATCATGCCGTAGAAGCGATAAAAAAAGGCGATTGTACAGTTGCTGTAGCCGGTGGCATTAATCTTATTTTAACTCCTCGCATCTATAAAGCAGCACATAGTGCAGGCATGTTGTCGGCTGACGGCTCATGTAAAACCTTTGATGAACAAGCGAATGGATTTGTACGTGCAGAAGGGTATGGCGCTGTTTTACTTAAACCTTATCGGCAAGCAAAGAAAGACAATGATTCAATTTATGGTGTAATTAAATCTGCAGCTATCAACCATGATGGTAAATCAAATTCGTTGCGAGCGCCAAACCTTGATAGTCAGACTAAGTTGATACAATCAGCTTACCAAAATGCAAATATAGCCCCGGAGTCAGTAAGCTATATAGAAGCCCATGGCACAGGCACTCCTTTAGGCGACCCCATAGAAATTGAGGCGCTCAAAGAAGCATTTACTACCATGTCAGAAACTTTACCACATCAATATTGTGGTCTGGGCACCGCAAAAACCAATATTGGTCATTGTGAATCTGCCGCAGGTATAGCTGGATTGATTAAAGTATTATTGTCAATGAAACACCAGACACTACCCAGTATGCTGCATTTTAATCAGCCCAATCCGGCTATATCTTTACATAATAGTCCATTTTATGTTGTTGATAAAAACCAGCCGTGGCAACGCTTAACAGACCCTAACGGCAAGTCGATACCATTACGAGCAGGTGTTAGTTCATTCGGGTTTGGTGGTGTAAATGCCCATGTGATCATTGAAGAACCAAACGAAGAGGATCGCAACCAGGAAAAACAAAATACCGAGGCTGACTCGACAAATGCGACTACGCAATTAGTTTTGCTTTCGGCGAAAACCTCTGAGCAGCTACAAACTGTTGCCAGCAGATTGCACCACCAGCTGATAAAGCTCAGCCCAAATGGTTCCTCATGTAACCAACAAACACTGATAAATATTGCCTATACCTTGCAAGTTGGTCGCCATGACATGCAAGAACGCTTGGCGATGATTGTTCATACACCCAAAGAGTTGATGGATATGCTACAGCAATTCTTGGCCGGTACGCCTAGTAAGCATAATTGTTACCGAGGTACGGTAGATAAAGAGCTTGAACTACTCAACTGGGATTCAGATGAAGGCCTTGAAACCGCGCTTAATCACTGGTCCGAAGCAAAAGAACTACATAAAGTCGCAAGCTTTTGGGTGCGAGGTGTAACACCCTCTTCATGGCAATCACTACATAAAAACACCCGCCCTAAACGCATTAATTTACCGTCATATCCATTTGCTCAAACCAGCTATTGGCTACCGATTCTAGAACCACTTGATACTGTATCACCTGATACTATGGCTAATACCTCTAAGTGTACTGTACCTTCAGATGAGGCTCTGTGCTCAACAACCAACGATGCTGGTATTACCTCTAGTATAATGAAAGCAGTCTCTGAAAATACAGAGTTACCGTTAAAGCGCATCGATAAGTCAGCCAAGCTAACCGAACTTGGCATTGATTCTATTCTTCGCTTAAAGCTGGCTAATCAAGTTATCAAGATGTACCCAGACTATTCTCTTGACTTAAGTGCGTTATTGAAACTACAAAATGTCAATGAAATGGTGCGCTTTATTGCTGAGCAAACAGGCCAGAGCTGCGCAAATGAAAATGATGAGAGCAAGCAAATTGATATGTCACCATCTGACACAAGTGATTCTTGTGCAACCGAGCTCAGCCTTAAAATTAAAGAAGTTTTCTGCGAGCATACAGGCCACTCCATTGAGACGCTGAACCCCTCTACTGCTTTGGAGGAATTAGGCGTAGACTCAATTACTCGACTTAAAGCCACCAATGACATTTTAAAAGCCTTTTCTGATCTTTCTTTAGAGCCAAGTCAGGTACTCGCAATGCAGACTATTGACGACATAACCGCGTTATTACACAAAGAAATAGCACCTGTAAGTTTGCAAAATACTCAAGCAGTAGCAACCCCATCTGATTTGGACGAAGAAACGAGCTGCGCTTTGCAAAAAATAACTCGTAACCTCAAAGAGCAAGACTGTAACATTATAATCAAAAATGTGAGGCCATGTGGCAGCAGTCCAGATGCCTTACAAGCAGAGGTAGTCGTTTGCGAGGAACACGCATTTTTTAATGACCACCCCTTAGACCATATAACGGGTGTGCAATTAATTGAGTCAATGATGCAATTAATCAAAGTCTCGCAGCTGCACAACTCCAATACGTCGAGTTTCTATACTTCGGCCTTAAGTATTCATTTTGATGCTTTTTGTGAAAGTGATAGCGCAGAATTATTCTGCGCCGAGGCCAGTAATGATACACAAACTCACTCTAAATCCTTCACTGCGCAAGTCAAACAGCATGAAAAAAGCATTTGCCAGGCCAGTGTAACCATTCAAAATGTGTCACCATCAACAAGCGCACCACAGCTTCATTCAAAATTGCCTGAAGATGTCAGCCTTTGTATTCACAATATGGTGAACAAACACAAAATCGATAATGTATTTATCAGTATGCCTACGTCAGCTTGGGATCAACCCGGTGTATGGTTTTCACCGAACCATTCAAACACCATATTTACCGATAATACAGCAGGCTTAATTGATGTGACTCATTTAATAGAAGGGTGTAGGCAGCATGAACGGTCAATGACCAAACGCTTATTGGCCGAAAACAACGCTGAACAGAGTGACCAAATACCAACAGATAATCCAAGCAAAGGCGTCGGGATACTTAAATCGCTTGAAATTCGTTTATTACGAGCGTTAGAGCGACATGAATCCGTTTTTATCACCAATGGTGATATGAACGTACTGGATGTTGGCGGCAACCGCGTTATTAATTGGCAAAGTGACTTGATAGTTAATGGCGAGTTAGTCGGGCTCTACAAAATGGAAGCACTCATACTTAGCTCTGACGTATACAGCACTTGGAGAACTGTAAAAAACGATAAAGTAACAAGTTAGTTACCAAGACTATCAGCCTATCACTGTTGAATTCGAAGAGTAGTCAACAGTGATACGGGCTCTTAAATTAGCGTCTGTTAGTACTAATTAGTGCTAACAGGTAAGTGATGTCAATCATGCCTTATAGAGCTTTTTCGAGTCAGGTATGTAATAAATCGCCCAGAAAAAGCAAACTAGGGTGATGGCTGGAGTATCGTTTTGCTAAATCGAATAAAAACAATTATATGCTTGGCGCTTCCCATTATAGCAGGACTTATTTCTCAAAATATCATGGTGGTGATAGATATGGCCATGGTAGGAACTTTGGGAACAGACGCCTTAGCCGCTGTAGGTATTGCGTCACAGATCAATTTTATGTCTTTTGCGTTGTTGATTGGACTTGCCAGCGGTGTACTCGCCATTTCGGCCCGAATGAAAGGAAAAGGTAATGACAGCGAAACAGCCATACCGCTCAATGGTGCACTGCTCATTAGCTGTGTTATCGGGATCCCATTGTCAGCCTTACTCTATTATACGGCGCCACTTTTTTTTCCTGCACTGCATAGCGATCCCAATGTGATAGCGCTAGGAAATGACTATTTGCAAGTACGTGCATTAGCCATTTCGGCGGTTGCAATGACGTTATCATTTAGGGGCTACTGGAGCGGTATTAAACGCCCTAAACTGTTTATGAACACATTATTATTAATGCTAATTTGTAATGTTGTGCTCAACTATTTATTAATTTTTGGCAACTTCGGCTTTCCAAAAATGGGGGTGACTGGCGCTGGGGTTGCGACTTCGCTATCGCTATTTATTGGTACGGTGTATTGTTTCTATTTAGGCTTTAAGTATTCAGCTACGTCAGGCTTTTTACAACAACTACCAAGCACAGAGCAACTTCGTGCACTCATTAATATTTCATTACCGCAAGGCGCGCAGCAACTTTTTCGCGCAACAGGGTTAACAGTTATGTTTATCATTATTGGTTCGATTGGCACTGATGAATTGGCGGTGGCAAATGTTTTAGTCAATATCACTCTTGTTATGATTATACCCTGCATTGGCTTTGGTTTAGCTGCGGCTTCTCTCGTTGGCCAAGCTCTGGGAGAAAGCGCGCCTGATCAGGCAAAACGCTGGGGATGGGACACCTCATTAATAGGCTTCTTGTTTATGTGCTCTATCAGCTTGCCAATAGTGTTATTTCCTGAGTTGATATTATCAATCTTTGTACACGAGCAAACTTTAATTGATATGGCTAAACTGCCTTTGCAATTAATATCACTCTTGTTGGCCTTTGATGCCGTTGGCGTTATTTTACTCAACTCACTATTGGGTGCAGGCGCTAGCAAACAAGTTTTAAAAATCTCTTTTAGTATTCAGTGGTTGGTGTTCTTACCAGCAGCTTGGATCGTCAGTCATTATCTTGGTATGGGTTTGCTAGCCATATGGAGCTTGAATATTGCCTATCGCGCAATTCAAGCGGGTATTTTTGTCAAAATATGGCACCAAGGGCGATGGAGTACAATTGAAGTGTAGTCTCACAAACTGTTCATCACCTTTTAAGCTGTGCGACAGAATATGTTAGATAAACGGTTCTGCCAAAGCTGATTCATCTGCCTTGAGTGTAATCACACTCCAGAGGAAACAGCGCTTATTCAGCAAGTAATAATCCGTAAAGAGCGCATGTTTATTTGGGTCTTAGATCTTTTATAATCTGCGCATCAACCCAGAATATATCCGATTGACGCTGACCACTGTCATCTTTACGCAATACCATTCTATTGAAAAAAGTATTGTCCATCCGGTGTGAAAGATGGCCCCTTCTTCAGCGTCAGTATTAACCACCTCCCCTAAGTTGATTGTCTCGTCCCAACGAGCATCAGTCTAACGGAAACTAATATAAAGATCGGCTTCACCATATCCGCTTTCTCGGATGCCATCCCACATAATGTAACTCTCATCAGGTGCGATAAACGGGTGAGCATTCCACATCCCAGTATTGATTGTTTTTGGCAGCGGTTTGGGGTCTTCACGCTTGCCCTCTAGTAAACGCGAGTAACGAAGAATACCATACCCTCCTTTGTGTCTCGCATTCTCACCAAGTACTAGAGTACCCTTGGCTGAAGATTGAGGGCCCATATTGATTTATTCGCCCTACATATATGCAAATATTCTGGCGGAGAACCTCGCATACCTCTCGCCCTGTTAAGCAAACAAGTGGCATACAATTTATCTGAACATTTACTTATTGATTTTGTTACGGAAGATTTAAGTTCACCTTTCGAACCGTATTTTAGAAAAATTACGGCGTCGGAACTCTTTTTACATCTTCAAGAGTGGGCTATTAGACACCCAAAAACAGCAAGAAATGCAACCAGTCCCTACTTTGAAAACTGGGGTAATCTAGCACTGGATTTACCAATGAAGGCTGCACTAGCCGTTCGAAAATAAGAGGGTATATAAAACTAGAAAGCCGATTACTTCTTAATCGGCTTTCTCTCAGTGCAGTATGAAACTTTATTACTTAGGATGATACTTTAATACTTGGGATGAAGCTTTATTACTAAGTCACACAAATGTGGGAATGTAATAAAGTATCATACTGAAATTCGCTGTTGGCCTTATTCTACCACTGTGAAAATTATCTCATGAAAAATAAAGTATCATACTGAAATTTAGAAAGCTTCAGAACAGAGCCCACCTTGAGTAATAAAGTATCATACTATGCACATTTAAACTCAACTCATAACATTAAAAATGTTGTCAGATATGAGTCCTAATCCAATAATTTTTCTATTTAGATAAATTCAATATATCTTTTGTAATCTTGGGCGGTTACTTTGGTAATTGAAAATGATTTAGCAGTGTGTTCATCGATATTTATTAAAACATCACAAAACATTGCAAATAAACCGGCTATATTGGCGCAATCTTCTACCGCATCATTGGTTAAGTGATTATATGAGCCATGAGCTCCAACATTAGAATCTTTAACAGATTTTAAAATGGAATTTGCTCTCAACAATTGCTTTAAAGTTGATATATCCAGTCCTGAATCCATGTGAATGAGCTTTGTAAGCTCTTCATTTTTCTTAATTAATATAACAACTTGTAATACTTGAAAGAGAAGTTGTCCATTGTAGTGCTCTTTTACTTCTTTACTCAATAGACTTAAATCACTTTTGGTACTCAACCAATATTTTCTTTTGTTGAAAAGTTTATTTTTAGCGACTTCAAAAACGGTTCTAATTGAGCATGCTATAACAGGAAAGTAAATTTTTTTTCCTCGACCATGGCCCCATGCGGCTTCAATTGAAGACATAAGCTTAGAAATAACGCTAGTTTGAATTTTATAGCCCGTGACCGACTCTATAGTGAATAATGCTCCCTCACTTTTTGTAACTAAAGGAGCCTTTGCTTTTTCAAACTTTAGTAAAACATGCTTTACAACTAACCCTGTCTTAAGATCATTATAGCTGTACTCTACATTCAGTTGGCGAGGAGTTTTGATTGATTCGATTATTTTAATGTCTCTCGCCTCGCCATCAACAGTTACTTCTATTCTGTCTTTGTCTATTTCTTTTCCTGAGCTATCAATGGCTTTGTATATATACTCGTTGAGTAATATAGGATCTGAAGGAACATAAAAAGTAGTGCGAGCTTTGCCATTCATGTGGATTGAAGCAGGTAGGACTATTTCTTTGCTAGATTTTTCTTCAGGTTTCGCTTTTCCGGTAGGGGGTTGCTTTTTTGATGCCTTAAGTTTAACTCTTAAGCTTGAACCCGCACTCTGAATTCTTTCATTAAGATAGTTTAAATCTTTTGTTAATTGCTTAGTGACTGAGTTTTCTACAAAGTTAGTTCTATCTGAATTGAAGTCAATATATTTAGATTTCGATGAGATTGATACTAAACCAATCATTTGTGGCATTATCTCTGAATTACGTTTGTACCTGAAGCTTTGAGGATCGAATAAAGAGTCATTATTAAATAAATTCCTATTTACATATATTAATGGCATTAAAGATTCATTTTTTCCTTCTTCTCCACTAACGCTTTTATGGAGTCCTGAAATTTTCTTGACGTTAGGTCCAAAGAAAGCGATTAATTCAATTGTAATGTGATAATCTGGGCTTAGTCCGACCTTATCAGCTGAAGTAACTTCGATTAATTCACCTTTATGAAAAAACTCAATATTCTTTTGTTTTGGATTGTATTTGATGAAAAATAGTTGTTTTTCTGTTTGTTCAAGACTGAAATCGATGAGCTTATTTGTGGTAAACTCCATCTCTTGATCTATTTTCAATCTAACATTGAAAGAAGGATCATTCATTGCCCCAACAAGCTTTAGTACTACCCGTGAATCTTGTAAATCAATAAGAAGTTCATCAATGATCTCTTTTGTGGATTTAATAGTAATTGTTGTGCCATTACCATTACCTTGAAACTCCTCTAGACCTATATTTATATCCGCCAAATTCTCTTCAGATATGAGCTTAGTCTTATTGAGGTGAAATTTACTTGTTACTCCATTTTTTGTTGTTGTCCATGTTATGTCTTCTCCAAATTTTAGTGCAGCAAGAAAACCTAAACCTTTTGAGCCTTGAGTTATTCTTTCAATACCATCTTGTATTACTAATTCTCCATATTGCTTTGAGCTATTTGCTATATGGAATAAAGAGTCAATTTCTTGTTTTCCCATACCATTACCTTTATCAGCTACTGCAATAGTCCTCTCTTCTGAGTTGATTTCAATATATATGTCTGCTGAGAACGCATCGTACGCATTTTTGATGAGTTCGTTTAAAGCAAACAGGTTAGATGGGATTTTTTGTGATAACTCCGTCAATAAGGAACCATCGAACTTGAATCTCACATTTTTAGGTGTATTGTTGTTACTTCCATGAACATCAGGCATACTAAACTCTAGATTCTAATAACAGGTAACTGCTTAGAATTTAACATTTATTTAAATACTTTGTAAGTGACTTTAGTGCATTTAAATTAACTAGAAGCAATCTCCCGAAAAATTCCCCTTCAAAAGTATAACTTTCTCGTAATTTAAACGTTTAATGCAAAAATATTGAAAGGTATTGTGCTGGACAGTTCATTATCTATAACTTTTCCACCAAATTTCAAACCTACAGGATTCACCACGAACTCCTTTTTATTAATTATTAAGCTAGCTATAAATGAATTTATAGCTACTTTGATCAGGAAAAATCCATTTCAAATGCAGTCCTAGCTTTATAATTAACAAAGTAGCTAGACATTAATTCTTCTATAAATGGGGTTCGTAATTGTTTAACTCTTTCACCACTCATTGAAATAGTTTTATCTGTTACCGTTACAGGGAATTTATCATCATCAAACATAGTAAATACGCTATATTTAACTGGCAATTTTGCTTTTAATTCCTCACCGTTAGCTACGCATTCCTTAAATGCAGAAAAGCGCTTTAGCCAACCAGGAAGAAATAACAACTCATTATCATCTTGACCTACAGTAAAGCTCAACTCTCCTTTAGTATTAAAAACAGCAAGATCCAGGAGATAGGAATTAACACTAATAGCTCCACTAAAATCAAACCTATAGTATTCTTTCTTCGCTGAATCAGATGCCTTCTGCATCAAATAATACTTATCCAAGTTTTGATCATCTCTAAATTCAGCCGGGCTTCGTTTTTTCACTACAAAAGGAATTAATAGTACTTCTTTAGCATTTCTATCCCCTGTGCTACCACGAACATTTAAATCACAAAGCTGGTCAATCAATATATATTGTTGTTTTAAATCTTCACCATACTTAAAACTAAAAACATCTCCGCATGATAGTGGGCTATGTATGATATTTATTGAATAATCAAACATTTCATTTTGTCTTAACGAAATAAAATGGGGGGAGGTCATCATTGATTTTTTGATATACGCGTCTTCGTGCTTATTCGCAATTGCTCCTTGCACTGAACGAAAACTTTTTAATTTATCAATTAAACTAGGGTTATCTGTTAGGTTTTTATGCATTACTTCTTTTTGCTTGATAGAAAAAAGCCGGTGTAATAAATCAAATTCTGATAAACCTTCTCCTAAAGATTTACTAAAAATTGCGGTATCTACTTCGTAGATAGAATTTTGACTAAGTATATCTTTTAACGTATCCAATGAAGTCGATATTGTAGTTTTAACAGTATCGACCATTTCACTACTCAGCTTTCTTAAGAAAATTCTTTTTAAGAATTCAGCAGATTTAAAGTCCAGTGACACTTTCCCGTCACCTTCATCAAGAATATTCTTAGATAAAACCGAGAAATGGTGATGATCTGTATTTGGGGCTAATTTGTCTATAATACTCTTTCTAGCAGCTTCTTCTTCAACACCAAAATTTGTTTCACTGGTAAAGAGAACAAAATAACAGTCTTCAGTTTTAAGATTCATCAATTCACAAATAATACTTTCACCATGATCAGCGGGAAGACCTTCTTTTTCAAAATTTAAATCAATGAGAAAAAGTTTGGTGCCTGCAGTCTTAATAATACTGTCTTTACTTTCTAGCCACTTAGAATGAGACAAATGTTGCATTGATTGAGATGCTTCATTAAGCAAAGTTATGAGATCATCGAATTGTTTATGGGATAAATCAGGTACCCCTTTATTCAATTGGCTATAAAAGGCTGAAATAGAAACATCATCAGTCGGAATGTTTTCTTTAATAATTTCAAAAGGTAATTCCCAATCTATTCCGTCAAAAATAGGTAAAGAAGCAATCTCTTCAGTATTCTCATTTTCATGTAATACAGATATTTCAAGTAAGTATTCGTCTTCGAGTTTATTTGAGCCCTCTGCAAACCTATCATCTACCCAGATAACTTCATTTAGTCCTATAGCATCAAACACTCTCTGTTTAAAATCAGTTTGTAAATCCATTATACAATCGCCTCAATCAGGTCTATTTCAAATTTAAATTTTCTATCATGTATATTCCTTTCCGGAAGAAGAGAAATAGAACAGTTTTTTTCATTTAGAAGTGTTTTAGTTATATATAAACCTAGACCTTGGCCAAACTCTTTATCAGATGCAAACATATCAAATAATACATCTTCTAGCGGAGGTCTAATTCCCTTCGCATTATCCCAAATAGTTATCTTATTTCTTTCAATATCAATAGTTAGTAAACATTTATGTTCAGGGTTATGGACCTGATATATAGATAACCAATGTTCAGAGTTCCTAACTATGTTATCAATAACTTGAAATAGCTTGCCTCGATTGAATAGTATGACCTTAGAATCACATTTGTCGCTAACCTTTATTAATATCGATTTTCTTTCGAAATAACTAGTACGTAAATTCACATAATCTTCGATAAAATCAGAAATATTAATTTTTTCGATAACCTCTCGCTGTGCTTTAACTAAGGGACTTAGCGATGATATCGATTTGGAAAGCGTTTGAGAGTCACCTCTAATACCATTCAATTCTTTTGTTAATGTACTATCTTTTATACCTAATTCACTAATTCTCTTTTTAGCGGAGTCTAGATGAAAACGAATATTTCTTGTTTGATCGTTGGCTTCATGAGCAAGGGTTTGAGCAGATAGACCTATCGCAACGTGATCATAAAAGTTTTTTATTTGATTCTCATAGCTTTTGATTTCATCCAACACTTTTTTAGTTGCATGAACATGTGACGCAAGTTCATCATTAAAATTTTTATAATCAGCTAGATTAGAGTTTGTCTCCTCTTCTAAAGAGTTAAGCATTTCTTTAATAGACAACAACTCTTTTTCTAATACAGGATCTTTATACATATCCTGCTGGTTCTTTGTTATAGAATCATCAATTAGTTTTTTATTGTTAAGAAATGTAGTTTTTATCTTGTCAACTTGCTTTGTCACTTTAGGTTGTAATGTAACGCTTTTTTTAACCAGATTATCAAGTTCAACTGTAGCCAATCGTGCAGAGTAGCCCTTAGGCTTACCTGCATCTTTGAGTATTTTATCATCAAGATAATCAAGAGATCTTCGTCTAGAAGTATTCAAAAACTTATTAATAGTACTTAATGCGTATTGGCAAACAGCGTAAAAGCTACGATATTCAATATTATCGACGAAGCTCTCTCGATCTGATTTTTCTATGAGAGCTTTATTTTTATTAGACGACAAATTTATGTAGCCAGTAACATTGCTAGGCCTTAATGAATAAGCACCTGCACCTGAAGTCATCTCATTTGAGAGGCCAAGCCAATCTCTATTATTAGAACCAATACGAAACCCATCCCTATAAGGTGAAATATCACCAGCTATGGTTTTAATTGATTCTTTAATTTTTGTGAAGCTTAAATCTTCAATATCCAATGCTTCTTTACTTAACAAAAAGTTATATATTCTACTTTTGAAATCACCAGGATGCTTAAACTGACTGAGCTGTAAGTCAATATCTTCTAATTGAATAACGTGCTCAAATTTAAGAAAATACTTCCCTCCTAGCAACTCCATCTTAAAATCATTTAATGTTGCCTGTTCTTTAAGGTATTGAAAAAATTGCACACCACAATCTGAGTTTATATATTCTTGAAATACTACTTTTCGGTTGTTTGTATTTGGCTTAAAAGGTAGTAGTTCTATCTTTCCACTCACAGAAATAGAATCACCTTCCAACGTAAAATCAAAAATGCTAGAAGCTTGTTCCAGTAAGTTTTCAGAAAATGCTTCTAATTCAAGAGATACACCGTTGTGAACATAAAAAGTTTTGAATTTACTGATTTGCCCGTGAGGTGAAACCATTGAGGCTATTTGGGTCGGAAATTCAACACTTCCAGCTCCTTCCCAAAATGCTAAATTTTTAATACCAACAGCCTCTATAACTGTACCTGTATTTTTTTTAGCCGGAACGGTTTTTTCTGAAACATGTACAGAATCCAAAGTTTTACCGTGAATGAAATCATCCCAAGAAAATGAAACACATATTCCGTCACTTTCAGGCTTTGATTGAGTAGATATCCTACAAATTGTACCTAGCTGCATAGATCCAAGCCTACCGAGACCTTTATCACCAGTTAAAGCTCGTGCAAATTTTTTCGTAACCGTATTATTTTTTTTAGCTTCTTTTTTTTCAGAATAACTAACCGTTAACCAAGATTTATTTATACGATCTCTATCCATACCATGCCCATCGTCTCGGATAGATATCTTACCTTTGTATGTAATAGGTGTTTTTACTTCTTTCCCATTAATAACTTCAATATGATCAATTACTTCAATATGATTAGTATCAACTTCTATATAACAAAAACTTGCATCCGCATCATGTGAGTTTTTAATTAACTCCAAAAGCGCTATTTCTGGTCCACTTATAAGTTCAGCACCAAGCTGTTGTATGACATGAGCATCAATCTTTAATTTTAACTTGTCCTTGTCCATCTTATCTCCGCATTATTAGGACTGATTCTTTGCCCATAGTTGATGCAATTTGATTCCTTGAAGCCATGCGTTTACTGGGTATCGTCCTTTCAATTTCATAAACGTAAGTGCAACCCCTTGATTCCAAAAGTTCGCGCATAATTTTATCCAAAGGGACTTCAATATCAGAGATTCTACGATTTCCCAAAGTCCAAATCATATAGGCATTTTCCCTTAATTCATCTATTGCATTTTTCAACGATAAATCCAGGTCATAAACAAAACTAATTAATTTTTTAATGTTATCTGGGTTAACTCTTAATATTTTTTCAATGCATATTTCCAGCGAAGGTGAGCGATTAGTTAATTTTAAGCGTTTATCTTCTGACTCTTTTAATGAGCCACCAAGACTAGAACTGTCAATTGCATTTTGATAGCTCAGTATTGATGGATCTATTTTTTCATTGATATCAGCTAAGTCTATCCATTGAAGAGGAAGATATGAAAACTGACCATATGTTACAGTCGTAGAATTATCTCCGTATGGCGGAGAGCTAATCAGTAAATCAAACTTTTGTTTGGATTTTTTACGTAATTTAGAATCTACATTTTTAATCGTTATTTTGCTAATACTTTTTGAGCGTTTCAAATACCCATTTTTAGTAAGCATTTCTTTTTGTTCTTTAATATTTTCAAAACTTTTCAATAAGTTCTTTTTAAAAATATCTTTTGCAGAACCAATTTTTTCAATTTGTTCTTCAGATTTTATATGAAGTTTATATGTTGAACTTCTAGAGTTACATGTAGATCTAACGGTATTGCTTAATGCTAACCAAAATATTTTACGTGCCCACTTTGATGGCTCTGCTTTAATTGCTAAATAAATAGCACTTAACTCTAATTGGATTTCTTTTAAGAACCATTTATCAATACCTTTAAAGCTTACAGCTACCTCATTGCTATTACTTAATTCAATAGCGCTGAGTAAATCACCTATTTTATCGTTAAGCTTTTTAACATACAGAGGGCCACTTTTGACTTCGCAAGCGAGTATGGCTAATGGATTTATATCGTGCCCCACAAAATCAAGCCCTCGCACCATAGACTCTCCCATTGTGGTTCCAGAACCCACAAAGGGATCAAATACAGTGGTTATTTTAGGGTCAACACTTTGAATTGCATCAATTAATTCTCCCTGCATTTCGGGAACCATCATAGCAGGATATTGAATTAACCCATGGCAGTGGTTTCTTTTAGAACGTCCTTTAAAAGACCAATAAGAAGCATCCTGCAAAGAATAAGCTGCTATGTTTTGAATCAATGTATTATCTACATTTAAATCTTCTCTTTGAATGATAGCTTGATTCATAGTTAACTCATTAATTTTATTAGATCAATTTATATTTCAATAATATCAGTTTGGGATAAAACTATCCAGGATTGATTACAATTATCCATAACATAGTTTATTCATTGTTTCTTTACTTCTCGAAGCCCAATTTTCAAGTTGTTCAACTTCAAAAATTCCTTTTTCATAAGATTTTGGACGTTTAATATTTTTATGAAAGTGTTACCACTAATTTTTGATAAAATCGTTTACCCCAGTTATTAATATCTTCTTGCGTTAAGCTTCCATTCTTATCTGACGGTTGATGAGAGATTCCGAAGTGATTACTCTTTCCAACAAAATTATCAAAATACTTTTTAGGCCATGAAATAGAACCTCTAAGCAACTGCTTTTCAACATTCTCTATGAAATCATCAAGATTTTCTATCGCAGAGACTTGAACAGCTTTTGTAGACAGAGGTTTATTTGTATCTGATGTATCAACCTCTAACAGATAGTATGCAAAATTATCAATTTCAATATAAGACACTGACAAGCACCTAGGGTTGCCATCTGTCGCCAGAATATGCTTTTTACAACGAGCAATTCTGGGTAATTTTCGTAATGGATAAACAACCAATTTGCATTTCTGCTTATCTCTAAGCAGCTCTAGCATTTTAAAGTAGCTATCAAACTTATTTAAATACAAATGACTATCGTCAGTCTGGTCATCTATATTATCCCAATCTGCATTAGGTAACTCACCCGTCGTAGTCGCTTCATCGGTACTAACATCTTTAGAAGCCGCTTCAGGTGCATCATCATCTTGTTGACCATTTCTACTAATACGATTTTTTTGAGTTACTTTTATCGTTTCAACCGCCTTATCAAATGACATGGCAATGCTAGGGGGCTTTATTATTACGACCTTGTTATCAGCACTAGCACTCGCTTCATCATCAATATTATGCTCAAGTGGCCGCTCTGTTCCTGCAGCATAGCCACCATTGCCTTTACCACTAACATCTTTAGTAAAATTAGGATGTGAGAATAGTACTTTATCTGGCAAGTCTATTGGTATGTCAGCAAGTCCCTCTATTTCATGCACAAACATTGAGTTTAAATCAGGATCAAACCATCCTTTAACTGAAAAACGTGTGTTTTCCAAAGATGGTGGATCGAACTTGAAATCCCATACTCTGTATTTACCAAGCTCCTTGCCTTCCAAAAGTTGATAACGACCAATACTTTCATACGAACGACGCACGTTATCATTTATCAATATCCAACTAAGTAACCTCCTACAGCTTGGTTCATTATAATAGTCAACTTTATAAGTACAGTTAGGCATTACATCAACTGTTGCTATGCCTATGTCCTTATTTACTATCACATCGAATTCAGCTTGTAACACATCTGGTGTCATAGCCGTTCGAGATAAGTAGCCATCATGTAAAAATAATGCTCTAGCTAATTCAAATTGAGGTAAGTAAACAGTTGTACCATCACCTATTTGAAAAACAAAACAATACTGCTCACCGTCAGCTTTACGATGATGTTTAATAACTTGGCAATCTTTTACCTTAGCAACCTGCCAGCCATGAGTATCTTCAATAGTAAAAGATTTATGGTAGCCTTTTTTGCTGACTTCAGTTTTTGAATTTAAAACCCGTTGACGCACAATAATGGGAGATTGAGATAAAGTAAGATACGAACGCTCACTTTTTACAGGAGAAGTGGATAAATTGATACGCCAGAGAGAACCATCAGTTCTCCGAAACAAAGAGCCTATACCATTGATGACTGAATCATCACTAAATCCATCTATTCTAAACTTATCCATTAAATCCCTATAATCCTAAGTAGAAAAGTATCAGCAAGGGGAGTTAATCTTTGATCACTCAACCCTGACATCCTTAATATTTGCCATCGCCGTAATGTATTATTCGATAGGATTTGTGCAATAACAGCGCATGTTATTCTTCTTATTTGATATTCAGCTATATTTTCACAAAACCTCAAAAAAAACAATTTACAAAGTAGTAAGTCATTTAAATGTTTACCAACCGTTGATCCACAATAAAGTTTTGATAAATACCAGTTCATTGAATGCCGAGGATCATCTAACTGAAGTTCGGTATCATTTTTAATTCTGCATAATAGTTTTACTAAATGTCGATCACGCTTGTGCCAATCAATACGCTGATTTTTAGTAATATTAGGTACTTTATATTGATTGTTAACTTGTAGTAACCAATTTCTATCATGCCGGTAAAGCCAAGCATATACATAGCCAAATTTATGCTTACGAGCATAATTAACACCATTTTTAACCACCGAGGCTAACCATAAATCCCGATATTTCGCTTTGTCTTTTTCTGTTGCATCAAGCAATGGCGTTAATGATGCTTTATTTTCTTTTGGTTGCAAAAATACCTGTTTAAAAATATCAGCAACCTGCCAACCACTTCCTAATATGCTATGCCAGACGACTAGGTGCTCTAAGTAACTGAATGCTTTTCTGTGTTTACGAAAAATAGTTTTAAGCCAACATATTTCAGTGTCTTCAGGGTATAAATCATACTTTCGAAGCCATTTGCTTCCAAAGGACGAAATTATTTTTTCCTTTAACCTGCTGTAATCAATATGTTTGCCACGATTTAACTCATGTTCAAACAATAAAGCTCTATAAAAATAGCTCCATTGCTCAAGGGTCGGAGAATGAAAAGGTTTAAGCTGCAATAACTCATCTAAACTCTGAGTTATTAACTCAGATTGAATGCTGCTTGGTTGCTGTTTCGCATCCGTTTGGCAAGAGTGGTGAGTTGCAGGAGTATATTCATGTTTATGAGCGGGATGCCTGAGTATATTGGAATCAATCAACGCCCCATGCAACAAACAACTATCTGCACCTGAAACCTGCCAATTGCGTGACCAATAATACTCGCCAAACGCATTTTGTTGTTCTATAAGACAAGCAGGGCAATATCTTAACCATCTAGGTTGTTTAATTCGAGAAGCAGCAACTCCCAGGGCTAAATGTGTACTTCCTTTTGCTTGTTTCAGCATGAAATTAATACATTTTTTCCTGCGCTTTTCGTCAACAAACGGGGCATACAAAGGAAAAAGGGTATGTGAATAAATCAATTCAACCGGAGACGTGGCTTCTCTCTGAGGATACAAACTAGAGACTTTGTTAACATGACTAGGCAAATCAACAGTAGCAACGATTTTCCTATCATTATAAACATCATCCAGTAGCTCTTTAGGGGAAACGATCCCTTGGTGAACCCCATACCTTGCGATAACACTGTAAAGCAGTTCATCGCGATAAGGTAAAGGGAAGTTGAACATATTATCCGACTTGCTTTATCCAACTAGGTAAATCAAACAATTCATCACCGTAGTTTAAGGTTTTATATAGCTCTCCTTTTTTAGCCTGAGAGAATTTAAAACGCATGTCATCTGTGTCCAAGGTATGCCAGTTCTTTTGTTGGATCTTCTTCGGTTTTCTACTAGCTATAGACTTATCTGGTTTTTCATACCAATCCAATACAATAGGCATAAGCTCTCGTACTGTTAATTTCGGGTAATCCTTGAAAGCCTGTTCAATGAGTGGTGGTAATATTTTAGAGTCACAGTCCATTGCCAATAATAAATTATAAAGCCGCATTGCTTGTCCATTATTCTGAAATGGTTGTTCTTTATCTTGCTCAGCTTTTAACTCATCTATTTTCTGTCGTAAATCTAATACCTTTTTATCAATATCAATTAGCTGTAAATCTGAATATTTAGCAATTAATTCAACATCACCTGAACGTAATGCTGCAAGCATAGGGTGTACAGGCTTAAGTTCGCCGTGATAAACCTGCTTCAATAAATTAACCGTTAAACGCTCAACACCTGTAGCTATTGCTCTAAGCTGAGCTAATACGAATAACTTAACAACAATATCAAGTACCCCTTGCGATAAGTCATACCAACATTCTCTAATTTCATCTGTTAATACTTCTTCTCGCTTTAATAACCACTGATATCGCCACAATTTATCACTGAACGCTATCCATTCTGTTTTACGTAATTCTCCAGTTTTACGATCTTTACTCGGTTTTTCAGCTCTCATTGGTTGCCAAAATAATGAACCAAATCCCGCACTTCTTCGTCCTGATTGTAATTCCAGTTCAAAAATAGGTCTAGCTTTGGGTGTACCTACCATAACGACAGGTACGCCAATTACATTGACCAAAGCGACAAAAAATTCCAACATTTTTTCCTTACCACCAGAACGTCTTTGGCTAAGGCGCTGAATTTCATCAATGACTAATATACCAATTGCCTTTTGAGTGGCAGCTTGACTCATTAATGCT
This sequence comes from Pseudoalteromonas sp. SANK 73390, assembly GCF_054966645.1. Taxonomy (NCBI): domain Bacteria; kingdom Pseudomonadati; phylum Pseudomonadota; class Gammaproteobacteria; order Alteromonadales; family Pseudoalteromonadaceae; genus Pseudoalteromonas; species Pseudoalteromonas sp. SANK 73390. Next base: position 30,675 of record NZ_ARPN01000009.1, on the reverse strand, counting down.
AGCAATACTTCCGTGCTATGGCGTTTTTTAGCATATTTATCTTCATAGTTTGTATGAAGTACCTGATCTAGTTCACGAAAAAAATTTAAGCATAAGCTTTTTAAAGAGCCATCATGAGGGCATTCAATTTTTAGATAAGACAACTGAATATAATTATGTCGTTCATGATATATAACTTGAGGGTAAGTCGCTAAAATTCGATTAATGGTTGTGCTTTTTCCACTACCGGAACAACCTATTAAAGATAAGCTCTTGGCTGTTGAATTGGTTTGAGCAAAACGAAAACTATCTAACTCACCAGACATAATTCGCTCATATCCATTTTGCATATGAGTATTAAGTGAACCGTCTGCTAAGTTACGCCCTACGTAACCTCCACGGATCATAATAGAGATTTTTTCTTCTAGCTGAAGGTGGTTAGCTATTGGTTGAAAAAAATCATCGAGAAGCGCCGAAACTTCATGCGCTCGTTCCCGGGCATTACTAAACACATCTTGCGGATTATATTTAACTTTTCCTGTAAGCCTTTTTTTGATTTGCTGTACTGACATAATGGGCGTTAATGCTTCAATAAACGGATTCCCACGATATCGTTCAATACCAGGATCTTTATATATAGCGGATACAAAATTACTCGGTAATGTCATTACTAGTCATCCTCACTGAATAATTCATCAATATGATCAGGGTAGCTATAATCTTCTTCAACATGTTCATTCAAATGAATTACATCCGCTTTTTTATCCTTGGTGCCAATATCGGGTCTATAAGCATTTTCTTGTCGCTCTAAAGCTTTAATTTTACGCTTATTATCATTTATCGAAGAAATTCTTTCAGCATTTGATAAATGGCTTGTATCTGAAGCTTTCTTAACAGCCTGTTTTATTTTAATTGCTACGAACTCTTCATGGTCTCGCTTCTTCTGCTCTGCTAGCAGCTTACTTTTAGCCATTGTTTGTTTTTGCGTTTCTTGAACCAGCCATACGTCCCAAAAAGATGCCCCTTCAAACTCTCGGGAACGAGGGGTTAGTTTACAGATCCAGTATTTAGTAGAGTTTTTCTCAGGGAAAATATAAATGTGATCAGCCGAGGCTGGATCATATGCTGCATTTAACTTTTCGGGTCTTCGTGCTTCAGAAGAGCGATGTAACCAACCTTGTTGAACTATTTCAACAGAAGTGTAATACACGCCGTAAATACAAATACCTAAATCTGAAAGCGTAGCTTTAATACGGGGTAATAAAGAAACTCTCAATGCATCATATGATGCAGTTCTTAACCTACCTGTTCTATGCTGTAGTCCCCATTGCCACAGTTCCTTTGGCACTAATGGCAGATCGCTTGGCATATCAACATCCCGATCATACTTTTCAAGAACAGCAAACTGGTTATGATATAAAATTGATGAAAGGATAATTTCTTTAAACTCACGAATAGTTAACTTCGCATCCAATCGATAATCTTTATCGCCACGCTTTTTAATTTTGGTACCTGTTACAACACCAGGAGCAAACGGAGTGAAATCGGCTTGCAAAGTTTTAAAACTTCGCTCAACAATACCTTTTGCATCACCTCGATAAGGAGGTGTATTTTCAATGCGTATAGAAAAATTACTTTCTAAACTTTCTATTTGATAACCTAGTATTTCACCTCTATCTGCTAAAATAGCATCAGGTAATCCAACAGCCGGCCAATCTTCACTTGTTATTTCAAAGCCATATTCTCGACAAAATTTAACTTTATCTGTCATAGCCATAGCTAATGATTGTATTGCAGCAATATATGAAGCATTTTCAAAACCGACATAAAAACCAGCAACCATCCTGCTAAAAACATCTTTAACCATATAAATTACTGGTCTACCAACAATATTAGCCCTATCGCTATCTGACACTAAATAAATATCAGCAATCGTAGCGTCAATTTCATATCGAGAACCCGGTCCAAGTACTTGGGTATTAGCGGTGCTATTTAATGGTTTCACATCTTTATTGTATTCAATTCGAGATACCCGCTTTTGTAGTTTCTCTACTTGTTGGTATTCCCTTTTATAAAAATGCATCATTTGCCAATTAGTTGGGATTTCTTCTTCTGGTGTGTTGGGAAAGTGGTTTTCATACAAAGATTTAAACCGTCGGTGCGCATAAGGAAATGAATAGCCTTTATCAGTTAATAAATACTTATCAATTGCAATTCTAAATAGCCTTTCAATAAATGAGTCAATTATTGCACCTTTACCTGGCATATATGTTCTTGGACGACCAAGTTTTTTATTAGTAGCTGTACGCTTTTTCCCTTTTGCTCCTGAGTTCTTATAATCTGGAAGTAGGGCATTTTTAGTTTGTCCTCGTTGCCAATAACGACGAGCTAAACGATAAAGCGTTTGTTTAGTTGAACCTTGATTCTCAATAACTTGATTGATAATTGAAGAACGTGATTTAGCAAGGTAAAACTCCGGTGATTTAACCAAAGGCTTTATCAATTGATAATTATTATCTCGCTTTGTTTTTGCTGTTGTATCTTCTTCTGGTGTTTGAAAAGCTAACTCTGCATGTGGATCTTCTATTCTTGTTAATACTTCTTCATCAATAGCAATTTCTAGTTCCTTTTTGCTCACCAACTGAGGAAATGCTGATGTGTCATCTAATGCTATCCAAATAATGTGATCGGGCATCTGCATCAAAACTCGAAAAGGCGCTTCGTTGTACTTAACAACCTCATTGATTTGAAACACAATAAGCCTCCTGCAACAGTTTGGCTGTTCCTGTTTTTAATTGCTTCGCCTTTAATTTTGGCGCTAGAACAAAAATATCAAAGGTAAAACAACGTTTGGCCAATAAATGCCTAACTTCTGCTAGCGACTCTCCAACTTGAAGTTCGTACGCAATATCTAAGTTTTTGCAGATGTCGATGATATTTTTATTAGGGTTTTGAGAAAAGTGATAATCATAGTAATCAATACGCTGAATTAAGACTTCTATATCTATCTCATCGCGCTGAGCTGGATAAAGCCATTTTATATTTTTGATAACCGTTTGAGGAATATCTTGTTCCGTGATCAAGTACCAAGGAACTTCTTTTAACTTCCAGTACCGCCTTTCTAACTCAAGCTTTTCAGTAGTTCTAGAATCATCTAAAGCTTCAGCATATTTAGCCTGAAGAACAAATTTAGGTTGTTGTTTGTCCTGGGAGTTAACAAGAAAATCAGATGACATATATTGTTTCACGCCAGACTGACTAGGATGCACAATACCTGCTTCTTTAGCAATTTGAGAGGTGGTTGCTATTTCTAATGGGAATTGTTCACGAATTTGAATGACATCATGGTGCCATTCAAGCAATAAAAATACGGCTAGCTCAAGATCTGAAAGTAGGTGATGGGTACGTTGTGATTTATGACCAAAAACACGATGAACTCGACCATCAGAAGGTAAATCCCTAACAGTGATCCAAGGTTTATATTCTGAGTTTTGACCAGAACCTCGACCTTCTTTAATCCATTTACTATTTTTAGCGTCCGAGTTTCCTAGTTTTCTCGATGCCATAAAAAAACCGCCTTGTTTATGCTCATAAATCAAGCATAGTTTAGACGGTTTTAGTATGCAACTTTATTACTCAGTATGATACTTTAATACTTAGTATGATACTTTATTACTCTCCCACAACAAAAGGCGCTTTCGCGCCTTTTCTTATTCTACCGTTACGCTCTTTGCGAGGTTTCTGGGTTGGTCTACGTCGGTGCCTTTAATCACCGCTACGTAGTACGATAAAAGCTGTAGAGGGATTGTATATACAACTGGCGCGAGGATGTCATCTACGTGGTTTACGTTGATAACACGCATTGTCTCGTCAGAGGCAAAGTGCGAGTCTTTGTCAGCGAATACGTAGATTATGCCGCCGCGTGCGCGTACTTCTTCAACGTTTGACTTTAGCTTTTCAAGTAACTCATTGTTAGGCGCAACGACAATAATTGGCATATCAGCGTCAATCAAGGCAAGTGGCCCGTGCTTTAGCTCGCCTGCAGCGTAGGCTTCGGCGTGAATGTATGAAATTTCTTTGAGTTTAAGCGCACCTTCCATTGCGATTGGGTATTGTGAACCACGGCCTAAAAACAATGAATGATGCTTGTCGGCAAATTCTTCGGCTAAGTCTTCAATACCACCAGCCAGCGTGAGTGCTTCTTCTAGCTTGTTTGGTAAAGTTTTAATTGCGTTTACAATATTGCTTTGATCTAGGCCTTTTTCTTGCGCAATTGATGCCGTTAGCATCAATAGGCCAACAAGTTGCGTGGTAAACGCTTTGGTCGATGCCACGCCAATTTCAGCACCGGCTTTGGTCATAAAGGCCAAGTCTGATTCACGAACGAGTGATGAACCCGGTACGTTACAAATGGTCATTGATGCCATGTAACCTTGCTCTTTAGCTAAACGCAATGCCGCGAGTGTATCGGCGGTTTCACCAGATTGAGAAATGGTCACTAATAAGCTGTTTTCATGTACAAATGATTGACGGTAACGGAACTCAGAAGCAATCTCTACATTACAACTTACGCCTGCAAACTGCTCTATCCAATAACGTGCCACCATGCCTGAGTGGTAAGAGGTACCACAGGCTATGATCTGTACGTGTTTTACGTCTTTAAAAATTTGTTGTGCACTGTCGCCAAACGCATCGACTGTTACACGGTCATTTTCAAGTCGCCCTTCTAAGGTATTACGAACCGCAAGTGGCTGCTCGTAAATTTCTTTTAGCATGTAATGGCGGTATTCACCTTTGCCAGAGTTATCTTGCGTGATATTTGACTCTATTACTTCGCGCTCAACTTGTTGGCCATTACTATCATAAATCTCAACGCTATCTGCTGTAATACGTGCTACATCGCCTTCTTCTAAAAATATAAAGCTGCGTGTAACGGGTAGTAATGCAAGTTGATCAGAGGCAATAAAGTTTTCACCTAAACCAAGGCCAATCACCAAAGGGCTACCTGAACGCGCTACGATCATTTCTTGATCGTTCGCTTTGTCAAACACCACGGTGCCATAAGCGCCTTCTAACTGCTTAACTGCGGCTTTAACTGCTTCTAACAGGCTATTATGTTGCAGGCGAAGTTGATGAATTAGGTGCACCATTACTTCAGTATCGGTGTCTGATAAAAACTCGTAGCCATCGCCTTTTAATGCATCACGCAATGGCGCGTGGTTTTCAATAATACCGTTGTGCACCAAGGCAATTTCGCTATTTGATACATGTGGGTGCGCATTCGCTTCTGTCACGCCACCATGGGTTGCCCAACGCGTGTGAGCAATGCCCGTTGTGCCCTTTACCGCGGCTTGCTCAAGTGCTTTTTCAAGGTTAACCACTTTACCAACTGCTTTAACGGTATTAAGTGAGCCTGATAAACTCAACGCAACGCCCGCTGAGTCATAACCACGATATTCAAGACGTTTTAAGCCTTCAATTAAAATTTTATTTACTGGACGCTCTGCAACGGCCCCTACAATACCACACATAAATCTCTCCATTTTGCACGTGAAGTGTGTTGTCATAATGATGTTTACTACACAAAGTGTTGTCGTCATTGTGCAGCGTAAAATTTATTTAAACGGTTGCACGAACTACTGTTACACCGCTTTTTTCAATGCTTTGGCATAATTCCAATGCTAAATTATCGTCAGTGATCAAGGTTGTCACTTGCGCCCAAGGTAGTTCTAAGTTGGGAATCTTTCGGCCTATTTTTTCTGACTCAACCATTACAATAACCTCTCTAGCTGACTCTGCCATGACTTGGCTTAACCCCACTAACTCATTAAAAGTGGTAGTACCACGCGCAACATCAATGCCATCAGCACCAATAAATAGCTGATCAAAGTCGTAAGAGCGTAATACTTTTTCAGCAACTTGCCCTTGAAATGACTCTGAATGTGGATCCCAAGTACCTCCGGTCATCAAAAGTGTTGGTTCATTTTCTAATGATAACAGTCGATTAGCTATATTTATGGCATTGGTCATTACAACCAACCCTTGCTTATTAACAAGCTCAGGGATCATTGCGGCGGTGGTTCGGCCACTATCAATAATAATGCGATTATGATCGTTAATGAGGTTAGCTGCGGCTTTAGCAATTGCCATTTTGCGAAGTGAATCGCGCTTATCGTTGCTTTTTGCAACGATCTCTTGTGGCAGTGCCATGGCTCCGCCGTAGCGACGAAGTAACAGTCCGCTTTTTTCAAGCGCAGTTAAATCTTTGCGAATCGTCACTTCTGAAGTTTCAAACTCAGCGGCTAACGCCTCAACACTCACTTCACCTTGGTCGTTTACTTTGCTCAATATTGTATGTCGGCGCTGCTGGGTGTTTCGTTTTGTCATATTCAGATAAGTTTCGATTCGTAATTTACGCGTAGTGTAAACGAAACTTATAAGTTTTGACAATGTCTATTTTAATTTTACTTTGCTCTGTAAAAATATAAAAACTCAAACTCTGTCAGCTTAAGTTCAGTTTTAAAAATTTACACTTAAACCTTATTTAGGGACAATGACTGTTATTCAAATAAAAAGCGCAACTAAAAAGGATAAAATTTATGCGTAATCACAAGTATCTATTACTTGCTTTATTAGCTTCTCTCACTAGCGCCTGTGGCGGGTCTGACTCAAAACCAGTCAAGGTAGTTAAGACTACTAAACAAGAAGCACCGATAATTAAGCCTACACCAACTCCTGCCCCAACGCCTGTTCTAGAGGCTATAGCCTGGGCAACAGGTAAATCCGCTATTGGTCAAACAATCATATTAGATGGGATCAACAGTCAAACTTATGATGGCGTAACCGCACAATGGCAATGGCTGCAAAAACCAGATAATAGTCAGGCAATAATCTATAATGCAAACACATTAAGAGCCCAATTTATAGTTGATCAAGCTGGTGATTATCATGCTCAACTTACACTAACAGACAGCGATGGAAAGTCTTCGGCTGCCAAAGTAGAAGTAGCTATTGCTGCACCAAGTACAAACCAATTTCCACTAGCAAGTTTTAACTTAGCTCATAACAGTATTTTGATAAATAAAGAGCTAGAGCTTGATGGTAGCGCCAGCAAAGACCCCGACGGTGATAAGCTAACCTACTTATGGAAAATTAGCGATGCACCGAAAAATGCTGAATTTACACTCCAAAACTCAACTCAGGTACGATCTACCTTCGCGGCCCAAACTGCTGGGAAATATACGATTTCTCTTACTGTCAATGATAACAAAAGTCACCATACATTAAGCAGAAATTTACAGGTTGTTGATAGTAACCACACCCCCACTATATTGCGTATTGAACAAAGTGAGAGCGAAGTTTACCCTAACGAGACGGTTTACTTTACAACCTATGCAGAGGATTTAGACAGTGACCCCATCTCATATAAATGGCGCGTTGTAAGTCGTCCACAAAATAGTACTGCCATACTTCAAAATGCGCTAACTAAACAAGCTTATATGGTCTTTGATGAGGTTGGTGAATATCTATTAGAAGTGGTTGTTTCGGATGGACTGTCGTACAGTGATACTAAACGTGCCCATGTCAAAGTAATTACTCGCCCACCAACACCCAATACTAACAAACCGCCATTTTTTCTATCTACAATAAGAGTTAGTGAGAACCCCACTCCTAACAGCCCGATCACTCTAACGGCCAATGCCACTGACCCCAATGAAGACCCAATAACCTACCGTTGGGTAATGCACCAAAAAGCAACGGGATCAAACTATTCGTTTTCAAGTACCACCGATGCAGAGGTAGAATTGACTGTCGACATGACTGGCTGGTACTTAGTTCAGGTATATGCCAATGATGGCCAAGCAGAGTCAATGCCTATGGCAACTGTTGTTAGAGTTAAATAATAGTGAGGCAGGGAAGTCCCTGCCTATCACTTCATGTCACGACTAGGTAAGTTTCAAATCGTAATTTAAATAAATTTTAAGCTAAACCTGTTAGGGCGTGTTGGCAGCGACTATTAAAGTTTTAAGTCAATTTTTCAAAAAAAAGCAGGCGAGGAGCCTGCTAAAAAACATTAGAGTTGTCTAATGGAGAATGGTTAAACTGGTTTTGGTGGTCCCTGTTACTGGGGAGCCTACCATTTCATCGTAAGCGGTTTGCATTTCAAAAGTGGCTGATTCAACGCCTAAGCTAGCAAGCATCACTTCTGCTTCTCTCAAAGAATTAAAGGTCATGGTCTGGCCAAGCTCATCACTTAATAAATGATAGTTACCATTTGGGTCAATACCACCAGCTAAATAATGATTTGCATCGGCGTAACTTAAAATAATAGCATCGAGTAGGTGCTGATTTAATTGGCTCTTCAGTTCATTTGCACGCATTTTATGTTACCTAATTTTTATTGGTTACTTTTTAAACGACCTTGCCAACTGTTTAGATCACACACTTATCAAAATTTTTATTATTCATCACAATAAAATGTCATGATTGTGTCATACCTACTAATTACGCTTGTACAGCTACATGCATGTCTACATTAATAAATAAGCGACAGGGAGTAACATCACCCAAGTCACAAGTTAGTTGGAAGGTATATCATGAGAAGAATAGTTGTAACTGGCATTGGTGCTATTTCGCCTATCGGCGATACAGCGCAAAGCAGCTTTGAAAACTTACTACAGGGTCGACACGGAATACGCCCGATTGAGCACTTCAATCCAACCGAGTTTGCTTGCAAAACTCTTTTTGCCTCGCAAGTGAGCGAAAACTTAAATCCCGCAGCCCTTGCACCATTTAAAGATATGGACGATAGCACCCGCACCAAGCTCCTAAAAAAATTAGACCGACATCAACTCTTTGCCATGATTGCCGCCGCAGAAGCCATAATTGAAGCGGGCCTTAATACCATAACCAACGAGCAAATTCTTCACCGCATTGGTGTAAACATAGCCACAGGTGTAGGCGGACTCAATAGCCTAGAACTCTGTGCAGGCAAAGCTGCTAATGGCAAAAAGCAGTCTCCATTTGGTAATCTAATGTTTTTGCCAAACCTTGCCGCTGGGTATGTAGCCAGCCATTGGAACTTTGGTGGTCCTAATAACTCACACTCTACCGCCTGTGCCGCCAGTGCTCATTCAATTATTGATGCGTGTAACGCCATAAAAAGTGGCGAGGCGGAGATCATTGTAGCCGGTGGCGCTGAAGCCTCTGTCACCCCAGTTGGTATTGCTACTTTTAACGCACAAAATGCCTTATCAACGAGAAATAACGAGCCATGTGCGGCATCACGCCCGTTTACTCATGATAGAGACGGCTTTGTTATGGGCGAAGGTGCAGCTTGCTTAGTGCTTGAAGATTATGACCATGCCATTACACGTGGTGCCAAGGTTTATTGTGAAATTGTTGGTTTTGGTCGCACCAGTGACGGTTACACTGGGCAAGCTTTAAGCGCCCCTCACCCACAAGGCTTAGGCGCGCAACGAGCAATGCAAACAGCCCTTAATATGGCCGATATTAACACTACTGAGGTAGATTACATCAATGCTCATAGTACCAGTACAGCCGCTGATAGTATTGAAGTACTGGCGATTAAAAATACTTTTGCCGAGCACGCCAAACATATTTCAGTATCTGGCACTAAGTCACAAACCGGTCATTTGCTGGGGGCTGCTGCCGCAATTGAAGCGGTATTTACGGTATTGGCTTTAAAAAGCCACACCTTGCCTTACACGCTAAACCTCACGCCAGACAATGCTGACCCTGCTTGCCAAGGTGTAGACTTAATTATGCAAAAACCAATGCAAAAGCCTGTTCGGTATGCGTTGTCTAACTCGTTTGGTTTTGGTGGTACAAACGCTTCGTTAGCTTTTAAGGGGTTTTAAGCCCTTGTACTAAATCAATCATGGCTTGCAAACAATTTTGCCTGTATTTGCCTTGCATCTGGTCAACTGCGCTTTAAAATACCCTTATTTGAAACTCAGTTGCTCTTATGTATGGGTTTAATGCTCAAATACAAAAGCCTAAACAACGCTTAAAATATCAGTGCTTGTTAAGTACTATCATATGGACGGTCATAATCTTAGTGCTATCATGCATCAGCTGGGTACACGACCTCATTGTTGCTGAACATGACAAGATAGATGATCCTATATGGTGGTCATTACAAGAGTGGTGTTTATGGTACCTACTTACCCCTATTACCTTCGCTTTACTTGATAAGCTTCAACAATTAAATTTAGTTAATAGAAAAGGTTATTTTATAACCTTGTTACCTATGTATTGTACAGCTATGGTATATCAGGCTATTTTTGATGTATTTGTATATCAAGATCCCATACTAGGCACCTTGGTATATTTTGCGCCTTCACATCTACTCATTCTTTATATCAGTACCCTACTATGGCATAAGCTTTGGAAAACCCCAGAAAAAGTAAGTAATCACCCCGCTATGCTATTGGTTGACCAAGGTAAACATAAAACATTACTGCCAATACACGATATTGTTAGCCTTAGTGCCGCTAGCAATTATGTAGAAATACATTCGCCTTCAAATACTTATATAAAACGTGCCACCCTCAAAGATTTAATGCAAAAGTTACCATCTAACTTGTATATACAATGCCATCGCTCTCATATTATAAACCTCAGTTGCATTAAACATATTGAGCGTAAACCATCTGGTAGTGGGCTAATTCATTTAAATAATGGTCATGTGGTGCCGTTAAGTAAGCGCTATTACTCAGATGTAAGATCTTTATGTGCAGGCTAAGTAAAACACTCGGTATGCAATACCCGATGCGCAGCATCCAGTATGCGATACCCGATGCGCAGCATCCAGTATGCGATACCCGATGCGCGGCATCCGGTTCATTCATCCCAGAATGCTTCCAAACAGCCCTAATGTATTGTTTTATATAATTTGATATTTTTAAATAGCGAATAACATCCCATGAAGTAAAAGAATACATAATGTTATTAAATCATCTTACTTTTTTTGGCTTATGCCTATTTTTGTCCTGCTCAACTGTGGTGCTTGCCAATGAGCAAACACATATCAAGCAAGGGCAGCGTTATCAATCTAGCCACTTCAATCAATTTAACGCACAGCATGCTTTAGACATGGTTACCCTAACCCCAGGGTTTGTGTTGATAGAAGGCAGCACAGAGCGAGGGCTTGCGAATAGTTCTGGCAATGTACTAATCAATGGGGTGCCTGCACAAAGTAAAACAGAGTCGCTGACTGACTTACTTGAAAAGCTCAGTGCTGAGCAAGTCGAATTTATCGATGTATATACATCCAACCACCCATTCTCAAGTGTGTCTCAACATACTCAAGCAATTAATATTACAACCAAAAAAAACCAAACTACCGTTGATATACAAAGCAATTTAGCCCTAAGAGACAAACAAAGATCTCAAGCAGAGTTGCAAACACAGCTGCGCACACCATGGCTTGGCTGGCAACATCAATTGAGCACTAAGGTACAAAACAGCCGTTACAGGTCACATTACTTGGCAAATGAATTTGATCAACAAACCGCTTTAATCGAGCAACAAACAGAAGGTTTTATTGAACAGCTGCGTCAATTCCAAGTTGATACCCAATCGAGCACCCAAACTCAGCACGGTAACTTACAACTATCGAGCAAATTGCTATCTGAACGCTGGCAAACTGACTTTGAGCATGCCCACTTTGAGCCCAATAACCCAGTTGCGTTTAAACAACTAACCACCACTGAATGGATGAACTTCGACGAATATCAGCTTGGTTTTAATTGGCAAACAACACTAAATAACGCGTTTACTATCCAATGGTTAGGCTTGAGCAGCGATAATAAGCAAGTGACTCATATTCGAGAGTCCAATGCCACACAAGCACCATTTACACAAAGCAAAACACGCAAAGAACACGCTACACAGTTGTCTATACAAGCAAACACTTGGCCACTTGAGCCACAGTTTGGTATAGAGTTTAGCTATAATCAACAACGCTCAAAGACCGAGCTTGATGCTATGCACATTCACAATCGAGTAAGCGAAACACGCTATCAACCTTTTAGTGCTATCCACTGGCAGGTTAGTTCTGATTGGCAACTTTATGCCAAACTTAATATCGAGTTTTCACAACTAACAACAGGTCAGCAAGCTCAAAACCCGCTCAAAACTCACCATATAAAACCATTAGTGCGGCTAAGTTATAGCGCCAATAATTGGGACTTAACGGGGCAATTTAAGCAACATGTAGAGCAGTTAGATTTTGATTTATTTGTTGTGAATCAAGATATTAGTTTTGGTCGCACACAACTTGGCAATAATAGCCTAAAGCCCAGTCGCTATAGCGAGCTATCGGTACAAGTTAACTACACACCCAATGAGTACCTAACGCTAAACAATACCCTGTTTAGCCAATGGCAAAGAGATATTCACGAATCAATGTTACTTGGCAACAATGAAGAAGGGGTAGCCAATGCAGGAAGCGCACGACTGTATGGCATCGACTCGGTCATCGATATTAATACTGATGTTATTCTTACAAACAGTACCCTAACGCTTGATTATCAATACCGCCATGCTCGATATAACGACCCGCTCAGTGGCCAACGAGCTATCAATGACTTAACGCCTCATACATTAAATGTTGAATTTAGACATAATTTCAACACACTGTCGTGGGGCTTGGAGTATACGGCCAAGCAACACCTTACTGAGTATTTTGTTTCTGAAACGGTAGTAGAGCGCGATGCTCCAAACACTTCGTTATTCTTAGAAATACCACTACTTAACAAACTCACACTGCGTGTTGAAGCTAACACCGTAGAAAAATATCAATATCGGCAGCAGTTCTATCAAGCTAAACGCGGGGGAGCACAAGCAGGCTATCAAATTACTCATGAAACCGTTGACCCAGAGCTGCGTTTAACACTGCGAAGCCAGTTTTAAGCACTTGAATGTTACACATCAGATTTTAGCAAAAGGTGCTTGTGTTAAAGTTTGGTTCGCTTAACCTTTATAGTTTTATAAGAGTTTTGGGTTCTAACATGCTTTGTCACTCATATTGCAGCTGCTTTTAAACAAAAATAACTCGTTTAAGCAAGTTCACCTACCCAAAGCAAAGATTATCTGTCAATTCATTGCTGATTAATATCCTCACTCTAAAGTAATGGCACTTATACAAACCGATAACCTTAAGTTACAATCGGAACAAACAACAATAATATTGGCTCACTATGCATTTTTTTCGTACACCGTGTTTATTTTTTTTATTATTTTTAGGTGGCTGCGCTACAACGTCTGATCACCCACCACAGCCACCACTTTCAGCTCCATCCGAACCGACAGTGAGCCAACTCCCTCAGCACAAGGCAAGCCAAAGCAAGCCTTCTCCAAGTGAAGTTACACTGTTAAAACCCCACCAACATAATGATGTTTGGCAACGCATTCGCAGCCAACTCGCATTTGAGCCAACACAGCATAAAAAAGTGCAAGCGCGCGTTGATTGGTATATGTCACATCCAAACTACATGGATGTGATCAGTGACCGTGCCGCGCCATTTTTGCATTATGTGGTAGAGCAAGTAGAACGTCGTGGCCTGCCAATTGAACTGGCACTGATGCCTTTAATTGAAAGTGATTTTGACACCTCTGCATATTCTCATAAGCACGCCTCTGGGCTTTGGCAACTCACACCACTGATTGCCAAACACTATGGCGTTAAAATTAGCCCTTGGTACGATGGTCGACAAGACATTGTTGACGCCACCAATGCCGCTTTAGACTTTTTAAGCTATCTGCATCAACGCTTTGATGGTAATTGGTATCATGCCATCGCCGCTTATAACACCGGTGAAGGGCGTGTTGCTCAGGCCATTAAAAAGAATAAACGACGTGGTAAATCCAGCGACTTTTTTGCGCTGTCCTTGCCGAAACAAACTCGTCACTATGTACCTAAACTACTCGCTGCTGCACAACTACTGCGCGAGCAAAAAATGAAGTTTCCAATCATTGCCAATCGTAAAGCAATCTCTGTGTTAACGCTCAAACAAGGGGTTATTCTCAACACAGATAAACAGTGGCAAAAAATTCAAACACTCAATCCGGGCTATACGCGCTTTCCGGCACTGTTAGATGGCCCTAAGCATATTGTTCTACCCGTTGAACAGGTCAAACAATGGCAAGGTTATTTGGCAAAACTACCCGCAATGCCCAGCTCTCAGTGGCAACAATACACTATCAATCGTGGTGATAGTTTAAGTGTTATTGCCGCACGACACGCCCTAAGTGTTGCACAACTTAAAACCTTCAACCAGTTGAAAAGCAACAATATAAGAGCAGGAGATACGCTATTACTACCAATTTTAGCAGTTCAGCAACTAGATTATACTGTGCGCGCAGGGGATAGCTTATGGCGAATTGCTAACCATTTTAATGTTTCCATTAGCGATATTAAAAAGTGGAATGCGCTGTCAAAGGACATGTTACGTATCGGCGATAAGCTTACACTGTTTTTATCCAACAGCTAACGGGCTTGATATAACGATGCTGAGTAAAAGGTAGTACTCAGCATACCCAAATATTATTGAAATTTAACAGCTTTATTTGAGCGTACGTAACGGCGTATTTCAGCCTCGCTCCAAGTACCACGCTTTAGGTACTGCGTTGCAACTTCCATCACGCCATCTACAAAACGACTGGTTGACTTTACTTTGGTAATACCATCTTTATTGCCGGTAACATCTTCATAGGCAACAAAGCTCCCATCCTCATTTACCAGCATACTGCCTTGGGTATAAAACCCAGCAGTAGTAAAATAATAAAACACTACTTGTTGCTTTGTTTTATCCCAGAATATGAGTGATTCGCCTCCATATATGCCTTCATTAATAGAATGCATAGTACGCACGGCGGTGCCGTTAAGTGCACGCTCCCAATGACTTACATCCTGCATTGCAGGTTGTCCTTCTGTGACTTGGAAATCTGCCTGCCATGTGCCAAGAAAAGGCGTAAAAACGTTAAGTTCATCTACGAGTGATTGTGTCGCACTGGCTCTCAAGCTCAGCATTAAAAAAACAATTGCCGCCAAAACCTTAAACTGTTTCATATTACCCTCTCAGTGGTAAATCTTGATCTTATAAAAACTCAGCTTAGCCTATAAAAATAAGTCGCACTTAACATCTCAATAAATATACCCTAAGTAAGCAAACGCTCAACATGACAGTTCGAGTATTGCTTATTGTTTTTTATGTGTAGAAAAATACTTTCGACGTAATAAATCGTGGATCACCAACTCTTGCTCACGACCATATGCTTTAAACATACGGTTGTTATGCATGTGTAACAATGAGCTTAGTAGTGAGTCTTTACTACAGTTTAAAGCCTCGTTAGTAATAAGATCATTTAACTGTTCGATCACTGGTTGAGCCTGATATTGCCAGTGCATAAGCAAATCAAACAACGCATGTTGTAGTTCATCTGCGGCTTGCAACGGCTGCTGATTAAAATGTGCAAAGTCCTTATCAAGGTCTTGTTGATACTCTCTAAAGCGATTACCCAGTTGCTTTCTAAGTGCACTGCTATCGTTAAACTCACGTCCAAAGCCATCCCTGAGTCTGCTGATAAGCGCTAACTTCTCGTCATCATCGTAGTTGAATAAGCTCAGCAATCTATCAGTGTGCATTAAGGCAACACGCCATCTCACTTGCTCACCGTGTTCCTCAATCAATTCACAGGTTTTAGCTATGAGTGAACTATCAAACATAAATAATGACTCAACTAATGCCATTGACTCTGGCCCACCGTAGCGCTCTACCTCTCGCTCATAGGTCATGAGTTCAACTTTATGTAGCTCACCACTTTCTACCATTGGGTCAAGAAGCTGATTTAATACCGGTAAAAGCTGACCACATAACACCTGGGGTTCGCCAAAAAAGCGCAGCCTTAAATGCCAATCAGGATCGCCATAGCGAATAAAAAACCATTTATCATACAACTGGCTGTGTTGTGCGATGAAGGGCTCTAATTGCTCGCTTAACAACTGTTCTAGCAAAGAGTTACCTGAGTAAATTTTTAAGCTCAACCATTGTGAGCCAGCACTAAAACGGCGCTTAATAGGCGTAGCAGTAATATTTGCAATGGGATTATCAGCAAAATGGTGGTGCACTTGGGCATGGCCATTAAAAAACGGTACTATTAGCTCATTACTATAATGATGACCGTGCGAGTCGACCACTTTTGAATAGTAGTGATTACTGAGCACCTCTTTAAGTTCTACACGACTTAACCCTTTGGTTTCTGAAAGCAAAATTGCAAACATATCAGGGTTGGTTAAATCGAGCTGCAAAATGTTATCTGACATTGCATAACTTACCTGCGAGTCAAGTTGATACTTGTCCATTAAGGTTGTGAGCTTTGCTACGTCAAGCTGCCCTTTCGTGTATACCGCTTCAAGCTGTTCACGGCCAATGCGCCATGTTTTTTCACTCAGTATCAGGTTGTCCAACATAATACGTGGCACAAACGCACTTTGGCTAGTACTCATCGGCATATTGAAACTTGGTGCTCGACCCGATTGATGCTGTAACATACATAAGAATTTATACGCACTTAAGCTACGCGCAGAGTAGTTATGCGCACTAGATAAACGTGGCACTATTTGCTTATTAAGCCGCTTACTCCAAAGTTTTACATGCTTGCCCTCTACCCACACGTACAAATCACTCAATGGAATTTGATACTCATCAGCTAGGCTGCTATCAGCCATAAACACGATTTCATATTCACGTAAATGAGGCCGCGCAATCACATTGCCCGGTCGACCTTCTGGCATATGCACCACTTCAGCAAAAATAACCTCTGGCGAGTGCCGCTGCTCTTTTTCAAGTTCAGTAACAACCTGCTCTTTCAAAGCCTCGTCAAGGTGGCAAAAACGCCCTAACAAGCTTGCTGACGATGGTCCGTAGCAACCATTAAATTTTAGGATTGGGTTGTGCTTATCGTCTTCATAAACACTCAACATTGCTGCAAATGAACTTGGGAATTTTTTCACTGCGTCTTTGTTGGTCACTTTCCCTTTTAGCTCTTTACCTTTTAATACAATACAGTCTTTAGCACGGTTTTCAGGCAGACTAATAGCGTCGTCAATAATGGCCTCCAAAACACTGACTTGTGGAGGGGTTGCTCCACCTTGAGATTGCCTATTACCTAGTGGCAAACCCGCTATAAGGGGGGCATCGTAGCCTGTTTCATCCGAAATACCAATGCCCGACTCATCATCTAAAATCACATCAAGTGGTACGAACTGCCCTTCAAACCGTGCATTAAATTGTGTGGTAAAATTACTCATTGCTGTAGCGTCAGAATCAATACTCAAACCCGCAATCAGCTCTAACTGCTTTTTAAAGCGGCTGATCTCCATTTCACTGAGCTGGCATTGTTCAAAATGACGATAAACATCGGACTGAAATAGTTTGTTTTCTTGCACATTAACGGGCAGTCGTTCTAAATGTTCAAACACCTGTTTGTAGGGGGTGATCTCACCACTTTTTTGTTGATCTAAACGCTCAACTTGAGCCAATGCTGTTGCTAAATGGTCCGCAGTCTCGTGCTCTTCAATGGCCTGCAATGACTTCAACAAAGCCAAGTCTGGCGAGTCACCGGTTAACGGCAAGGGAATATCAGCTTGAATAACCCCTTCATTTATTAAGTCCTGAATATACGCTTCTACTTCTTCTTGATCAGCTTCTGAGTACTTATCACAAAATACTTTAACAAGCGCATTAAAACTCAATCCCGTTTTTGCACTCTCTAGTGCAAATTGAAAATACTCATCACTTTCTACCGCACTTAAACGATATTGCATACTATCATCAGACAAATAAGCTTCAATGTACCGACACTGCTCGGCCACAAAATAATGTGAAGAATTAGGCTTATATTTCAAAGTATCAGAACGAGCAGCATGTTTCACAAAGTGCTCTTTTAATGCCGATAAGTAAAACATATCTAAGCGAGTATTGCGCTTATCTTGAGTATGACAGCCACCGACTAACGTAGTTTCATTGCCAACTTGCCCAGTATGAATACCAGAAAAAAAACCAAACGGCGTTGGTCTTGAGCACATTCGTACCATATATTTGATCAGCGCATGAGCCACCTTCTTACCCTGTTTAGAGTCTGGCTTAGAGCGCCATTGATCAATTCGCTCAAGCAACGAAGGGCTTGCCAAGTAAAGTGCTTCAAGTATACCTGGCAGTGCCAACCAGTGATTAATAATTGCATTGTTATCTGCACCCGGCACCGAAAAAGCCTGTAAATATTCAATTGACAAACGAGGGGTTCTAACAACAAAAAACGCTCCATTCTCAAAGTTTTTTGTCGTCGAATTTGGTTGTTTTATATTCGTCATTCTGCATTTCCCCTTATGCCATAAACAAGCAATCTGCCCAACTAGTGTCATCATTTAAAGTTGCCAGCAGTGCTAAGCCTACACCTGAGAAGCCCATCAAAAAGCCAAGGTCTTCGTTATAACGTTTATCTCGTCCATTAAAGCTATACATTGCTTCAATACCCTGTTCATCATATTGGGCTAACGTATAATCGAGCCAATTTTTAGCAGCCGCGGCAAGCTCTGGGTGAGGCATTATTTTATTTAATAATTGATATATAGTAACCAACCCTGCAAAGCCATGGCATAACCCAGCATCCTTTATGTGGCCAGATTCTGCATCTCTTTTGGTGCTATGAAGCGCTATCTCTAATGCTCTTTCGACGTAGCTAGGTCTATCTAAGGCATGGCCTATGCGAGCTAGGGTCAATGCAATGGTTAAATCTCCATAACACCAACCTAACCGTGAGTTATGTTGGCTGCTTGGCATGCACGTGCCAAAACACGAAAATGCGTCATCATTGGTATTTTGATGGGCTAACAACCAATCAGACCCGCCTCGCAGTAACTCGCTAACCTGAGGCCTTAACTGCTCAATATTTAATGCAGGTAGCAATGCGGCGAGAATACCGGGAACACCATGCGCCAAACCAATGTTATACTCCGGCTCATCAAGCGCCTCTTTATCTAGTCTATAAACTGAGTTACTCGGTTGAGACCAAGTAATATGGCCGTTGTCTAATCGCGTTGCGGTGCTTGCTAGGCCGTTAACAATCACAGTCCATAATTGCGTTTGATCACTAAAACGTGCTCGTCTCGCTGCGTAAGGGCTATAACCAGATAAACCCAATACCGTCTCAATTTCACCCGGCCATGGTTCATGTGATAACGCATCAACAAAAAGCGCATCAACATCTTCTAAAAGATCAGCATCATAATCGCCTTTTTCTGCTTGATTTAGATACTCTAATAGCCAAGCTTGACCAGCTAGGCCATTACTCAATTCAAATGATTGCTCAGCGAGCCCATCCTGTAACTGCTCTAATTTTTGAGAAAAAAGAGTTTCATCAACCCATTGTGGGTTCCATTGATGGGCGTTATAAAGAAACAACAAATGCCCAGCCACACCACTTAACAAACCATGATGAAATTGCGTGGTATCAGCATCAATGACTGACTTAACTAACTGATGAATAATGTGTTCTATTTTTCTTTTTGTTCTTTTTTTTCAGGGAGTAAGTTGTAATTATCAATCATGCTTTTCCTTAAGGTATCTTTTATTATCTTAAGCCATGGACACGAATCCCTATGACTTATTTGACTGCCTTTACTAAGCCTCTGTCGGGCTTTGTTCTTTATATTTAGTTAACTTTATTTCACGGTCTGCGGAAGCTATGGTTTCTTTACGGTGTGCAATGATCACCCGAGTAATTTTCAAACGTGATACAGCATCATTAATATCTGACTCTAAGCGGGTGTCTAAGTGACTTGTTGCCTCATCCATAAATAAAATTTTAGGATCTTTATACAATGCTCTTGCCAAAATAATACGTTGCTTTTGCCCCCCTGAGAGACTTGAACCCATATCACCAATTAAGCTGTCGTACCCCATTGGCATCGCACTAATATCATCATGAATCGCGGCAAGGTCAGCGCAGTACACTACCTTTTCCATATCTATAGGTGTATCAAAAAAAAGCAATGTTATCTGCTACTGACCCTGATAGCAGTTCGTCATCTTGCATCACGGCGGCTATTTGTTGGCGGTATTGACGTGCGCCTAATTGCTCCAGTGGAATACCATCGATGAGTATTTCTCCATTTTTCACAGGAATAAGCCCCAGCATGATTTTCAACAACGTAGACTTACCACATCCTGAGGGCCCTGTAATGGCTACCGACTCTCCTGCACTGACTTTCAAACTCAAGTTATTCAGTACATTGGCAGAGGCATCAGAGTAAGCAAAACTCACATTGTTGATTTCAATATTACCTTCAATATGATGGCGTTTGATTTTATCTGGCTGTAACTGCTCTTTGTCAGTAAGCGCAATGTCAGCAATACGGTCAAAGTGCAAGCCTAACATTTTAAACTCGATAAACTTCTCAATTAGATTTGCCGTTTTATCCATAAACTGGCGCTTATACGACATGAACGCAAAGAGCATTCCGGTACTAAAACCACCTTGAATAACCAAGTGTGCAGCCAAATACACCACCACTATGTTTTCTATGCCAAACAAAGCTCTGTTAATGGCATCGTAGCCTATTTGAAAGTTCCCCAAACGAATATTTTGGTTGATTGCATTGGCATAGCGGTTTTGCCATTGACCTTCGCGCTTAACTTCAGAACCAAACAGTTTTATGGTTTGAATACCGCGTACGGTCTCCATAAAGTTTGAGTTTTCTTCTGCTCGCGCCATGATCTCTTGCTCACTAATTGCACGAAATGGCTTATACATGGCAACTCGAACTAGCGCATATAACACCACTGCAATTAAAACCACCAACGATAATGTCGGTGAGTAAAAAAATATCATCGCCAAGGTGATCATGGCCATTAACCCATCGATAATGGCTTCAATTACGCCTGTGGTGAGCAACTGCTTTACCTGTTGTAAAGAGCCAAATCGAGAAACCACATCTCCCATATGCCGTGTTTCAAAGTAGCTCAGAGGTAAACGCACTAAATGGTGAAATAGATTCGCGCCCAGTTGAATATTCATTTGGTTACCAAAATGCAGTAACGTAAAGCCTCGCAAGGCATTCGTTGCCACTTCAAAGACCAACACCAAAAAAAAGCCAACCGCAAGCACCGTTAATAATGACGTATCCCCACTGAGTACCACATCATCAATCACTAATTGAATATAATAGGGAGCAGCCAACGTAAAGACTTGCAGTAATATCGATAACGAAAAAATCAGTATTAATGAACGTTTTAAGCCAGTGATCCGACTCCAAAAATCAGAGAACTTTAAAGAAGGTTGCGCTTGTCGTTTTTCAAAATTCTTGGTTGGGGTCAGTTCAAGTGCAATTCCGGTAAAGTGTTTTGATGCTTCTTCAAGCGTAAACGTTTTTTCACCCGCCGCAGGGTCATGGATCACAATGCGTTTTTCATTGGCCTTTTTAAGCACTACAAAGTGGTTCATATCCCAATGTAAAATACAGGGTGTTTGTAATGCGTCTAAGTCTTCTAATTCAATTCGTAATGGCCGAGATGTCAGTTCGAGCTTTTCAGCAAAGTGCATAATATCTAAAAGCGTTGCACCTTCTAATGAAATGCTAAACTTTTGTCTTAATGAAATGAGATCGCTGTGATAGCCATGATATGCAGCTACCATAGCTAAACTTGCTAAGCCACATTCTGCCGCTTCAGATTGTAAAATAATCGGCAGAGATTTCCTTGACCAAAACTGTAGCTTAGCTACTGGAGATTCGTCTTCAACTTGCATAATAAGCCGCCTTTGTTCCTATAATTTACAGCTTACAGCTGACCTTTAATGCTAAATACAGGGTCGAAAAGCCATCGTAATAGTGATCGCTCTTCTAAAATAACGTCTGCGTCCAACGTCATGCCAGGGCGTAATGCCGACTCTTTTCCATATGCCTTCACATGCTGTTTTTCTATATCGACAACCACACGATATGCCGGTGCAGAGATAATACCTGGGGTATTAGTTTCATCTGGGAAAATAACACTTTGACTAACTTCAATAACATGTCCGTCATACACACCAAACTTTTCATAAGGAAAAGCATGATAACGCAGGCGAGTTAACAGCCCTTCTTTAACAAACCCAAAAGCGCTCGTTGGGACAAAAATAATGGCCTGCATTTGGCTGTTTTCTGGTAATACAGACAACAAGTTTTGACCATTGACCACGTTTTTGCCTACTTTGGCCATCAAACCACTGACAATACCCGACTTAGGCGCTCTGAGCTCACCTAAGCGTTGCTGTTCAACGGAGGACAGTTGAATTTGCAACTCTGCTTTTTGCGATTGCAGCTGCGATAAATGATCACTTTGCTCTAAAGGCAACTGCTCTAGCTGGTTAACTAATTGTTCAATTTGGCTTTGCAGCGACAAGCGCTCCGATTGAATACTTGATGCTTGCTGTCTTAATGATAGCAACGTGTCTTTTTGCCTTTGCAGCTCTAACTCTGAAATATATCCAGTACCTTTGAGCGTACTTATTTGCGACACCATTTGTGCATTTAATGATAAGCGTTCTGAAAAAGTTTGCGATTGCGCTTCCAGCTCAAGTAAACGAGCCTGTGCCGATGATTTTTGCTGGTTAAGTTTGCTTAATGCGAGCTTGTTTTGCCTTTGTTGTTGTTCAATACGCTGCTCTAACGACTGCAATTGAAAAGTGTATTGATTTAACAACGCTTGGTTAAGCTCAACCGCGTGTGTACTATGCTTGGCAGAGGCAATACGTAACAAAGGCGCACCTTGCTCTACGTACTGTCCTTCACTAACAAGCACCTGTGAAAGTACACCGGTTTGCGGGGCTTTGAGCCGTAAGATCCCAGTATTGGGTTCAATGACGCCACTCACTCGCTCTTTTCGGGTGTATTTACCCACTGATAAAAATATCAAGCTAATGATAACAATGACCACGATTATCACTGCTAACGTGCGAAACAAGGGGGGCTGCACCAAAGAGACAGCACCTTCTAGCCGATGCCGCTTGTTTTCCATTACTTCTTTGCGGAATAAGTTTTCCATAGCTCTACTTCGGGTAACATTATTGTTAAATTTTGTTCATTGAAATGACAATGTACCATGACAGCTAACAAAAGGGAACGCAGTCAATATCTACCGCGTACCTTTTTATTAACCACTTAAAGTACTCATTTTTAGCTTTTTGAAACACCCACTGAAAAGTTAATATTGAAATTTATGGTAGCGTGTAAAAAATAGTGTTTAACGGTTTAGGCTAAAACGTACCAATAGGCAATTCCCATTGCCTATTGCGATGATTAAACTAAGATTTTTTAGTTGGTCTCTGCCATCCAGATACATTACACTGCTTAGCACGTGCTACAGCGAGTTGTTTATTTTCAACCGTATTCGTGATCACGGAACCCGCACCAACAGTTGCAGTTTTGCCAATATTCACCGGTGCCACGAGCGCTGAATTAGAACCAATAAAAGCGTTGTCACCAATAATGGTTTTTGACTTGTTTACGCCATCATAGTTACAAGTAATTGTACCGGCACCAATATTAACTTTTTCGCCAATCTCTGCATCACCCAAATAAGTAAGATGGTTTGCTTTAGAGCCTCTACCAAGATGGGTATTTTTCATTTCAACAAAATTGCCCACATGCGAGTCTTCAGCCATGACTGAACCTGGTCTTAAACGAGCGAATGGCCCCAAGGAGCACTTATCAGCAACTTGCGCATCTTCAATCATCGTGTTGGCTTTGACTACCACACCATTGCCAATAACGCAGTTTTTTAACACACAATTGGGACCAATGATAACATCATCACCGATTGCAACTTTACCCTCAAAAATCACATTGATGTCAATCTGTACATCTTGCCCAGTAGTAACTTCACCACGCACATCAATACGACTTGGATCAGCGAGGCTGGCACCATTGAGCATCAACTGCTCAGCTTGCCAAGTTTGATAAGTACGCTCTAAAGCAGCTAATTGTACACGATTATTCGCCCCTTCAACCTCCATTGGATAATCAGGTTGAGCTGACGTGATCTCAACACCGTCTTGATGTGCCATAGCTACAATATCAGTAAGATAATACTCACCTTGGGCGTTGTTGTTAGACAATGCGCCTAACCACTTTTTAAGCAACTGGCCATTGGCAGCCATAATACCGGTATTGATTTCTTTGATTTCTAGTTGCTCAAGTGTCGCGTCTTTTTGTTCCACTATGCCTACTAATTTACCGTTTTCTCTAAGCATACGGCCATAGCCATTGGGGTTATCAAGTACCACAGTTAATACAGCTAAACCTTGTTTTGGCGTTACCGCTAACAGCCTCTCTAATGTACCAAATTTGGTCAGCGGGACATCACCATATAGAATAAGCACAGTGTCATCATCACCTATGTGATCTTTGGCAACAGCTACCGCATGCCCTGTACCTAGTTGATCTTCCTGTAAAACCCAGTTAACTTCATTGTGTGCCAATGCACTCTTTAGTTGTTCAGCTCCATGCCCATATACAAGGTTAACCTCTTTAGAGCCTAATGCTACTGAGTTATCAATAACATGCTGCACCATAGGCTTAGCAGCAACAGGGTGAAGTACTTTAGGAAGTTTTGAGCGCATACGAGTACCTTTACCCGCGGCTAGAATAATAGAAGTGAGTGCCATTGACACGTATCCTTTTATGATGTTGTCACACTACGGTTGATAACCGACAAAGCGCATATGCTATTATATAACTCGTTGCGCTGCAGCCTATTATTTTAATCACCTTCAAAATCAATGATAAGTACTTTAAGAAACTAAATCTGGACCCTTTTACTTAGCCCACCCTGAAACTAGCTTAATTATTTGAATATATAAAAAATTCCACTATTCTCAGGTCGCAATCTTTTTGAATCACACAACCAAAAAGTTGCAATTTTAGTATAAATGATGAAACCTAAATCTACCCTTCACACACCACAAAACAACTGTTTTAGTTCGAACTCGTTGACGGCCAATTCAGTTTTCAAAATAACCAAATACAAAAGTGCCAAACCTTATGAATTTGACCTTGAAGTGAGAGTCGCAACGACACTAAAGGAACAATTGATAGTGTGCTGGCAGGTGTGGGCCAAAACTGCCACAAAACCCTAGCCAGACTACGGCTTCTTATATCTGAATTTTATATCAGCTGATGGCAACAATCACGTAAAGCGCTAGCCAATATGATAAGCATAGCGCTCAGTCTTGATGAAATCGTTCAAAAAAACCTGAGCACAAAAAACGGAACCTGTAACAGGCTTTTTGTAATAGCTACGCTTAAATAAAACGTCAATATTTAAAATCGACTATTTAAAGTACAATATCTTTCTTTCCAAAGAGTGCTTCAGCATCAATCGAAAGCAACTTACAAGCATCAATAAGCTTTGTATACTCCTGTACTTGAACAGCATTTTCAGTGTACTCAATACCCATAAAATATTTATACCACGGCTCTCTTCCTAACGCATAAATATACACAGACTTCGGTTTTAGCATCTCTATCACAGGAAATGCTTGTTCAAAATCGGAGCCGTTTAATCGCCTAGAGTTTTTGACTTGCTTGGCCACTTTCTTAACATGCAGTGGACCATATAGCCAAGTATAAGGCGCACCAACACACTCCATACCAATAGCGAATACATCAATATCACACAGTATATCCTTCATGTGTAAATATAGATTAGAATCCGGATTTGCTGAGTCTGCGCCAAAGAATGCTTTCTTTCCATTTACCTCTACTAACCAAGCAGTTTTACTACGGATATTTAAATCTCCATGCTCGCCTAAAAAAGGAATACTCTTAATTACTCCATTTGGTATCACGATATCTTCAAGATCTTCAACTTCGATAACATTGAATGAGAGCTGTTTTAAAAGCAATTTGATAGATGGGTCGAATAACGTGCCGCCATTATTCTTAGGTACAACTACTAAATCAGTTTTATACCTAAGCTGTAATAGAGCCTCAATATTGACATGGTCTTGGTGATTATGTGTTAAACAAATATAGTCAATCTTTGGCGGCAACTCACTGAAGCTCAAAACATCTTCAGCAAATTTTGGTCCCCTTGAAGCAATAACGGGGTCAACAAGAATAGCGACATCTTTAGTTTCTACTAAAAAGCCAGCATGGCCTGTATACCTCAAACGTACACTATCATCGCTAATTGGTTGATACACATGTTTGGGTTTGTCTGAAGTAAATAATGCCCGATAGTCAAGCCCTCCACTCATAGGCAATGTGCTAAATATTTCTTCAACTTCTGAGTGCGATAATGGGTGCTCTCTTGCAGCTAGTAATTTATCGAGCACTGGTGAGTTAAAGTCTAATGGTAACTGTAAATGATTGTCATCAGCCAATCTGGGAGTACTAAATACAAACGGACGTTCATCTACTTTTGTTAAAGAGCCGAAAGAAACGCTCTGAAGCGATTGTTTGTAGTATGAACTGCGATATAGTAATGATTCAATTAATCTGTAAGTGGGTCGGTGTTCTGAGTCCAATTGCAGCTCAACATAACCCCTTAACGCAAAAGGAACTTGCTCGTACAAACTTTCCACACTCAAGCCACTTTGATGAGTACCTAGTAAGATTTCCAGATCTTTTATTGCCTCTGACAAAATCAATAACTCAGCACTACGCTCTTGTGTTATCTCCAACATATCTTTAATACTAGATACCTGCTCTTCAGGCACATTAAGAAACTCCCCCCCTCTAGAGCCGAGTCCTTAGCTGCCATAATATGCAACTGGTAGTTACTGATAAAAGACTTCATGATACGAATATGGTTATTTTGAATTATTCGGCTTGCTGTCGCAGGTGGTATCAAATAGGGCCACGCATACCAATTATCTACTAAGGGTTCAAAATAAACACATTCTTTTAAATATAAATTATTTTCCATATCTATTACTTCACATTGATTCTATTAATAACAAAAAATCAAAGCACACCTTATAATTCAGCCTCAGGTTGGATAAAAAGCACTCAACAGCGTTCAATTCTACATACAAAGAGAGCCCGATTATCCGAAGCTGTGATTAATTTATACCAATCGTAATAATAATTAACCAATTTGAGAAACGAAACCTGCCGCTAGCTGATTTAAAAAACAACCATATAACAAATAAATAGCTAAACCAACTTTACCTATATGGATAAAGTTACTTCGGCGATAGCAGAATGCGAGGGTGCTATCGACAAAATTTCATAGCCTCAAAATAGATCGCTTAATTATACAAATTGATATTAAATAATGAGTGTACTTTCTTCTCGTAGAGGAGCGTTTGGCGTAATGTTATTTAAAGCCAAATCAGAATAACGAATATATATAGTGCGCTTTGAGTCACTAAATGCTTCCCTTGCATGCATCACTCTGGTGTTATCAACTAAAAGAATATCACCAGCTTGCCAGTCAACCCATACTGCATTTTGAAAAACCGCTTGGGTTACTTCGCTCACTAAGCTTTGCATATATTGTTTTTTATCTCGCGTTTGTATCTGATCTGGATAATCTAATAAACCACAGCAAAACACATTTTGCCCACAGAACTTACCTTTTTTGAGCGGTGTCTCTTTAAACTTAAAACTCAATGCTTGATGCTCATCAATAACAACATCAACAACATCATCAAGCGATTTTAAATAAGTCTCTAATTGCGATGCACTTTTCCCTGGATAGAGCCCTGTCCAAACGTCTTTGGGCACATTTTCAAAGTAAAGGTATCCACCGTTTTCAGAAAATATATCTAAAGTAAATGGCATCAAAGCTTCGTATACTTTTGCTCCATCAACAATCCCTGTTCTCCCTTTATGCTTTGCTGCCGTTTGACAGAACATCCAAAGCACTTCAGGTGTGTGCGGCACTGTAATCTCGCAGTGGAAGTTAATTGCATAGTTTCCTAGGTTAACGGTGGCTAAGGTATTATCTGATCTATAACTGGCTCGGTCAGCCATATTAGTGTTAGATATTCTAAAGTGTTCACCATACTTTTCAGTGAATACTTTAAAGTCTTCGACATCTGCCTTAAATCCTCGAAGTAATAATGCACCACCATGCTTAGATTTAAAGTCATCAAAATATTCAGAGAGATCTAATTCTCTAATGCTCAAACCATCACCGTGAATAGTTATACCAAAGTTGTCTGCTATTTTTTCTGTTTTCATAATAAAAAACCTACATCGACTCACTAAAGTTAGGCATATCAAACTCTTCTAAAAAGAGGCCAAAAGTCAAAACAATAATCAGGAAATCATTTTCAAATGGCAAGTTAAGCTTAAAATCTTCTTGCATATAATCTCTTTTTAAGCTTTCGACATAATCCGGATCAAAGTATCCTTGTTGTTTTATTTTTTCATAGGAGAGTAAATCATTGACCCAAGCTAAATCCTGCTTTATTAGTGAGTCACTACCTTGTGAAACAAAACTAAACTTCTCTCGCTTAGTAATCTCATCGGGTAACACTTCACCTGCAATTTTCTTCAATATATACTTTTCTATATTCCCGTTTAATTTCATATATGGGGGAATAACTTTAATAAACTCAATGACATCTTTATCTAGGAATGGAAAGCGTCCTTCAACTGAGTTTGCCATTAACATTCTATCACCATGGTCTGCAATTAGATGATCAGATAGCCTTAGCTTAAAGTCTAGATATGAACGTTTATGAACTGGATGAACATCTCTAATTTTATCTTTGTTAATCAATGTGTCACTTAAGCATAAGAATGATTCAAAGTTATCATTTACGGCATTTGAATAGAGTTTTTTCTTAAGCCTAATCAAGTCATAGTAATTTTTTTCGTATAAGAACCCTCGGTCTCCCCATAGGTGCTCCCTAACTTTGTTTTCCAGTGCACCTTCTAGATTTGTTGCTAGCTCATCAGGGTTTCTCTGACTATCAAACCGATAACCTACATACCCTGCCAATAACTCATCCGCTCCCTCTCCAGTGAGTACAACACGAATATTTTCGTTGTATGCCATTTCGGACAAAGCCTCAGATGCCGTATTGTAAGTCTCTTTTAATGGTGACTCAGAGTGATAAACCACTTTTCTTAAACGCGCTTCGATGCTATTTAAATCAAACATAGACTCATGATGAATTGAACCTACATGTTTAGACATAATCTGCTGATACTTCTTCTCTGAATATGCAGAATCCTTAAAATTTATCGAAAACGAGTGCCTTTTATTATTAGGTTCTAGCTGGTGTATTTTTTTTGCAATCAAGGATGAGTCAAGACCGCCACTTAAGTAAAAGCCAACAGGCACATCTGAACGAAGCCTAATCCGTACTGCGTTATCTATCAGTTCATCAAGTTTATTAATGTAATATTGTTCATTATCAACGTAGTCAATTTCACCCTCTTTTGGATAAGTGACATCCCAATATTCAATCTTTTCAATTGCCCCATTACCAACAATTAACTGGTGTCCCGCTTCTAATGAGTTAATGTTCTTGAACATAGTTTTAGGCGCGATGAGGCCTGGGAAAGTCATAATTTGATCTAAACCTTCGAGATCTACTGCCCGCTCAACTAAAGGATGAGCCAATAGGCTTTTTATTTCCGATGCAAAAATAAATAAGCCATTCACTTGAGTATAATAAAAAGGACATATTCCTACGTGATCTCGCCCGCAAATAAGAACATCTCGATCTTTATCATATAATGCAAAACCAAACTGCCCATTTAGCATATTAATAAAGTTATCACCATATTCTTGGTACAATGGAATTATAACTTCAACATCTGTATTAGTTTTAAATTTATAGCCTTTTTCAATTAATTCTTCTCTTAATTCAATATAGTTAAATATTTCACCGTTACAAACAAGTGTAATAGAAGAATCTTCACTATACAGAGGCTGGTTACCACCTTCTAAATCTATAATACTTAATCGAGTAAAACCAAACCCTAAGTTACTCTGTATATGATAACCACTTGAATCAGGGCCTCGATGAAATATCTTATCCGTCATCAACTTTAAGTCTCTTTCTAAATCATCCTTAAAAAGAGTTGCATTATCCTTATAGGAAAAAACCCCTACAACACCACACATCTCATTGCCACCTTTTATTATAATTTATTATCAAAACGGCCAAGGTAATTCTAAATAACCACCCCTTTTCTCCTTGCTACCTTTGGCTCTTCCTTTATTGAGTTACTTTCTATATATTTTGATATTTCACGTATGCTTTTTTTAGTAAATATAGTTTTAATATCAATGGTCACTTTATTTTTTCTTAGCTCTGAAATAATCATTATTGCTTTAGCAGAGTCAACTCCCAAATTGAAAAGGTTATCGTTAATACTTATCCTGTCTATTGCCATTATTGACTGAACCACAGAGCTAACAAGCTCTTCAGTATTGTTTTCTGGGGGTTGGTATTTATTTGTAGAAATGAACTCGATACTTTCAGGCAGTTGTTTTCTATCAACTTTACCATTTGGAGTGAGTGGCAATTCGTGCATCCAGCGGAAAAAACTCGGTACCATATACTCTGGTAATATAGCCTTGAGACTCTCTTGATAGTGCGCCGTGCGCTGTTGCTCTTCAATGTGTCCTTTACTCACCACACACCCTAACAAGCGCTGTT